>CADAZW010000093.1 GCA_902792555.1 uncultured Bacteroidales bacterium
ATTTTAATCCCGTGGAGCTGGCGTTTTCCACGGGATTAGATTTCGTTTCAAGGCTTTTAGTTTTCGTTTCAAGGCTTTTAGTTTTGATTTCCACAGGACCAAATTACCTTGCATATTAAATCGTCTGTTTTTCAATTCTTTAACCGAAACAATGCAGGAATGTATGCAAAAAACATTTTATTTTTTTATAGGCAATGACACAGATGTTGGCACAGAGAGAGCATGACTATTTCGCAGAGACTGTAATCTGTGCCAACTGCTATATTGTTGCCAAAAATAAACATCCGCGCCTACTACCGTCGTAGGCGCGGATGTCTCTTAGTTACTAATTCTCGCTGACCAGATAGTCTGTAGGGCCGTGGTGTGAAAGTACCTGGTTGTCGATGAGGAAAGTGCGCAGTTCGGTGTTGCCCCAACGTGGGGTGTCGTGGACAGTGCGTTGTTCTATCAGGGCTTGCACGCAGCGGTTGAAGTAGCCGTGGCCCATGGCGAGTATGCGCTGTCCGTTGTGGTTGTTGAAAATGTATTTAAGAAACATCTCTGCCCTTGCTGCCAGCTGGTCGGCATTCTCTATGCTCGGTGGAAACTGCGAGGGATGAACTGTGATGTCCTTGATGAAGCGCCCAGTGTATTCTCCCCAGTCGCGTTCGCGCAGTAGTGGGGTGAATATGATGGGCAGCTGCAGCTTGCGATTGATGATGTCGGCAGAGAGGCGTGTGCGCTCAAGGTCGCTGCAGAGAAAAATGTCGTAGTTTTCGGCACAGAGTTGCTCACGCAGGGCTTCGGCCTGTGCTATGCCTGTGGCATTGAGGTGACCTGGCGACTGCCCCTGCAGGATGCCGTCTAGGTTCTCGGTTGTTTGGCCGTGGCGAGTAAGGGTGAGGACTATCATTTTCTATACTTCGCCGTCAACCTCGGCCTCAATGGTGGGCGAGGAGGGAGTCTCAAATGTTTGTGTTGATGTATAGGTTATAGGTCCTACTGATGCTTCTCTTGTTGGAGTATTCGGAGTTGATTCGCCGGCAGTCTGCGGTTTGGGCATCTCTGCCACTTGCGATTGCGGTGCTGCAGTCTGTGGGGCAGATACTGGCACTTGCGGTTGCGGTGTCACTAGAGGCTTTGGTGTTTCCGGTGCCTGCGGTTCTGCAGCTGTCGTTTTCTCCTCTACTTGCGGCAAAGGTTTTTCTTCTTCTCTGTCCTCTGGCTCGGGTATGGCATCTTTGCCGCTGTTGCGGAACTGAATGGCATAGATTATCTCGCTTAATCCGAAGATTATGCTAGCCACGCCAAAGATATATGAGGTGATGGGTTCTTGCCCTGCTTTGTCGGTGGCGGTATTGTAGTTGAGTATGATGATTACTATGCCGGCAATGCTGATAAGCGATGACACCACGTAGGGCAGTGCGCCGAGCTGGTAATGCTTGCGCAGTTTGATGAGGCGGTACAGCTGTGCCACTCCGGCCAGCAACAGGAATGCCCCGAGCAGGTATAGCAGTGCGTTGAGGAAGCTGCTGGGGATGATGAGCAGTACGCTGCCAAATAGGATGCTGCCAATGCCGATGAAGGGGAAGGAAGCCACCTTTGACTCCTTGTCCTTGTCGTCCTTGCTGCTTTTGTCGTTCTGCTTGGCGATGTTGTTGGGCTTGCGTCTGCGCTGAAGGATATAAGTGCCGACGGTATACAGGCCGGGCCCTAGGAATAGGGCGCCGATGGCCATGATGAGCCACTTGGTGGCATGGGTGGGGAATGCTATGAGCAGTGCTCCTATCAGCAGGGTGCAGAGCGCAAGAATTACGGTAGAGCGGCTTGTTTTCATTGGATCAGTTGTTAAGTGAGTGTTATTTGTTTCGGGCAAGATGATATGCTATCTGATGAACAGCAGTTCGCGGTATTTAGGCAGTACCCAAAGTTCATCCTCCACTATGAGTTCGAGCTTGTCCACATGGTAGCGTATGGTCTCAAGGTATGGCTGCACGGTGTCATGGTACTGGATAGCTTTCTCGCGCTCCGACTCTATGCGGTTGGCCACCTTGCGTGCCTCAATCATGGCATTGACGTTTTCAATGATGAAACGTGTGTGCTCGGATATCTCGCGTACAATCTTGATGTTGTCGGCATTGAGGCGTTCGGCTTCGTCTTTGGTGAATGTTGTGGCGATCTTGCTGATATTGTCGATGAGCATGCTCTGGTAGCGTGTGGCCACGGGTATGATTTGGTTCATGGCCATATCGCCGAACACTCTCGCCTCGATTTGAATCTTCTTGGTGTAGGTGTCCCATTTTATCTCGTTGCGGGCCTTGAGCTCAAGTTCGCGCATCACGTTCTGACTTTCAAACATATTGATGCTCTCGGGGTCGAGATAGCGGTCGAAGATTACGGGGCAGGAAGTCTCGCAATCCAGTCCGCGGCGGGCAGCCTCGGCCTTCCATTCATCGGAGTAGCCGTTGCCCTCGAAGTGGATAGGCTTGCAGGTCTTTATATCTTCGCGCAGCACTCGGATGATGGCTGTGATTTTGTCCTCGCCGTTGGCTATATGCTGGTCCACTCTTGCCTTGAAGTTGGTGAGTGCTTCAGCCACGGCGGTGTTGAGCACTGTCATGGCTTCGGCGCAGTTGGCCTGTGCTCCCACGGCCCGGAACTCAAATCTGTTGCCGGTGAATGCGAATGGTGATGTGCGGTTGCGGTCGGTATTGTCAATCTTGAGGTCGGGAATCTGCGGTATGTCGAGTGTAAGCTCGCTTGTTCCCTTAATGCTGATAAGCTCCTCGTTGGTGGAGTTCTCTATCTTTTCGAGCACTTCCGATATCTGCTTTCCGAGGAATGCCGAGATGATGGCTGGCGGTGCTTCGTTGGCGCCGAGTCGGTGCTGGTTGGTAGCGCTCATGATGGAAGCCTTGAGCAGTCCGTTGTGCCTATAAACGCCCACCAGTGTTTCCACGGCGAAGGTGAGGAAGCGCAGGTTGTCCTCCTTGGTCTTGCCCGGTGAGTGGAGTACTGTTCCGTTGTCGGTGGCCATGGACCAGTTGGCGTGTTTTCCGCTGCCGTTGATGCCAGCGAAGGGCTTCTCATGTAGCAGGCAGCGGAAGCCATGCTTGCGTGCTATCTTGCGCATCAGGCTCATCAGCAGCATGTTGTGGTCGACGGCCAGGTTGCATTCTTCGTAGATAGGCGCCAGCTCAAACTGGTTGGGGGCCACTTCGTTGTGGCGTGTCTTGCATGGTATGCCGAGCTCCAATGCCTGTATCTCGAGGTCCTTCATAAATTCAGCCACACGGTCGGGTATGGCACCGAAGTAATGGTCCTCCATCTGCTGGTTTTTGGCAGAGTCGTGGCCCACCAGTGTACGGCCTGTCAGGAGCAGGTCGGGTCGGGCAGCGTAGAGGTCTTCATCCACGAGGAAATACTCCTGCTCCCATCCCAGGTTGGCTGTCACTTTGCTGACGCTGGGGTCGAAATACTGGCATACTGCTGTGGCTGCCTTGTCCATGGCTGCGAGAGCCTTCTTTAGCGGAGCCTTGTAGTCGAGTGCCTCTCCCGTATAGGAGATGAACACTGTGGGTATCATCAGTGTGTCGCCGATCACGAACACGGGTGAGGCAGGGTCCCATGCGCTGTAGCCGCGGGCTTCGAAGGTGGAGCGTATGCCTCCCGAGGGGAACGACGAGGCGTCGGGCTCCTGCTGCACGAGGGCTTTTCCGCTGAATTCCTCTATCAGTCCTTCCTGTCCCTTGGCATACTCAATGAAGGCGTCGTGTTTTTCGGCGGTGCCCTCTGTCAAGGGTTGAAACCAGTGGGTGATATGCGTCACGCCAAACTCTTGTGCCCATTTCTTCATGCCTTTGGCAACCTCATCGGCCACCGAGAGGTCGAGGCGCGACCCTTGCTCTATCACATTGTAGA
Organism: uncultured Bacteroidales bacterium; assembly: GCA_902792555.1. Classification (GTDB taxonomy): domain Bacteria; phylum Bacteroidota; class Bacteroidia; order Bacteroidales; family Bacteroidaceae; genus UBA6382. Next base: position 3,901 of record CADAZW010000093.1, read on the forward strand.
GCTGACGGCAGATATCTTCGGGCAGATATTTGCGCATCTTTTCCTTGTTGAAGACATATTTGGCAAAATACTCCGAAGGGCGCATGCTGGGTACGGACACTTCGATAGCCTTCTTCTTGAAGGCGGCCTCAACTACATTGAATCTAAGTCTTGACATCGTTGCTCTGTATTAAAGATTTGTTTTATGTCAGCAAAGTTAACCTTTCTGTCGTTTTTTGACAAGATTTTTTTAAATAATTAAAATTTCTGACAATAAAAATCTTTCATTTTGCAATGTTTGCTTTAAAAAATCTTTACAAATGCAATTATTGGGGATTATAAATTAGAAATTAGGAATTAGGAGTCCACACATCTTTTCTCTGTTCACTGTTCTCTGTTAACTACTGCGCTAAGCGGCAGTTATTAGTCGTCAAACCGTTTTGTGAGGCAGTCGTATTCTTCAATCCTGCGGTCGCGGAGGAACGGCCACCATCGCCTCACCTCCTCGCTGCGGCTTATGCTCACTCTGACAACGGCCTCTGCTTCCTCGTCCTTTGGGGCGCGATAGAGCATCTCGCCCTGCGGTCCTGCCACGAAGCTGCTGCCCCAGAAGAGGGCCTCCTGTTCCTCGCCCACGCGGTTCACTGCCACCACGGGCAGTCCGTTTGCTACGGCATGGCCGCGCTGCACAGTGGTCCAGGCCTCGCGTTGTCGTTCCTGCTCATCGGCGGTGTCGGCGGGATCGTAGCCGATGGCGGTGGGGTAGATGAGCAGCTCGGCCCCCCTCAGAGCCATGATGCGTGCAGCCTCGGGATACCACTGGTCCCAGCATACCATCACCCCCAGCCGTCCCACGCTGGTCTGTATGGGTTGGAATCCGAGATCGCCGGGTGTGAAATAGAATTTCTCATAGTAGCCCGGGTCGTCGGGTATGTGCATCTTGCGGTATTTGCCGCACATAGAGCCGTCGTTGTCAAGCACCACGGCAGTGTTATGGTACAGTCCAGCTGCCCTGCGTTCAAACAGTGAGCCCACCAGCACCGCCCTGCACTCTCTGGCTAGCCTTGCCAGCCATTCGGTGTCGGGCCCGGGGATAGGGTAGGCCATGTCGAAGTAGTTGGTGTTCTCCTCCTGGCAGAAGTAGAGGGAGTTGTGCAGCTCCTGCAGCACGATTAGCTCAGCGCCCTGTTTGGCCAGGGAGCGAATTTTGCATTCCAGCCTGGCCTTGTTGTCAGCCATGTCGGCAGTATTGTGCTGCTGGATGATTCCGATGTTGAGAGAGTCGTTTCCCATTATGCGGTTTAAAAGTTTTTTAAGAATATAAGGGTTTAAGGATTGAAGGATTGAAGAGTTGAAGGATTGAAGGATTGAAGAGTTGAAGGATTGAAGTTCATTTTTCCTTTTTTCAATTTTCAACTTTTAAAGTTTATGGAATATTTTCAAGCAAAATTAGTTATTCTTTTCCGAAAAACCACAAATCCCAGACATCAAACCTCAAAACAATATATAATAAGGTAGGAAAATCCGGAAAAAAACTTAATTTTGCACAGAAAAGTCCAAATGCTCCATGTCAAAGAAACATCGCAATAAGAAGTCAAGGCTCATCCTTCTCATTATCGTCATCCTTGCTGTGGCCCTGGCGGTATATCTTTTTGTTATGCCCTTCAGCGGCAGAGGCGAGTCCGTTCGCATATACATTGACCGTGACGACACCTCCGACTCGGTGCTGAGCAAGGTGTCGGCGGCAGCGCCCAGTCAGACCGTGGGCTTCCGCGTCGCAGCCATGCTGCGCGGTATCAGGGGGCGCATCCACACCGGTTGCTACGAGATCACCCCCTCGCTGTCCAGCTGGCAGCTGGCCACCAACATCTATCACGGCAAGCAGACCCCCGTCAGCCTGACCGTACCCTCCACTTGGACCAAGGAGATGGCACTGGGCAGGATGGCGCGTCATCTGATGGCCGACTCCGCATCGCTGGCGGAGGCTTTCAACAGTGCGGAGAGCCAGCAGGCCTATGGCGTGGACAGTGCCACGGCAGCCACTCTGCTGCTGACCGACACCTATGAGGTCTTCTGGGACATCAGTCCCCGGCAGCTCGTCAAACGCATGGCGCAGGAGCGTGACCGCTACTGGAATTCAGACCGCAGCGCCAAGGCGAAGGCACTGGGTATGAGCCGTGAGGAGGTCTATACCTTGGCATCGATAGTTGACGCTGAGACGGCCAACGACGGCGAGAAGGCCACTGTGGCGGGCCTCTACCTCAACCGCCTGCGCAAGGGCATGCTGCTGCAGGCAGACCCCACGGTGAAGTTTGCTCTTCAGGACTTTGGCCTGCGGCGCATTTACGGCTATATGCTCAGCACCCCCAGCCCCTACAACACCTACCTCCACAAGGGGCTGCCCCCCGGCCCCATCCGTCTGCCTCAGCTGAGTAGCATCGATGCCGTCCTCAACCATGAGACCCATGACTATCTCTACATGTGCGCCAACAGCGACTTCAGCGGCACCCATGCCTTTGCCTCCACCTATGGCGAGCACCTGCAGAATGCCGCCAGGTATGTCCGCGCACTCAATGAAAGGGGAATAAAGTGAAAGAAACGGAGTACAAGGCTCCCGGCGAATAGCCCCTCACCTTTGACGAACAGAAAAAATAGATGAGAGAATTTTGAATTCCGAAGGCATCGCGAAGGTTCTGTCAGTTGTCGCGATGCCTTCGCTCTTTCTGCTCCGCTCTCGCTGCCCTTTTTATGTCTTCCTACGTCGATGGCGCGACCACTGGCGAGCAGCTCGCGATGCCTTCGGTATCCAATTTAGGCATTAGTTCGTCACTCCCAGATGCCAGTTCATCAAAATGTCTTGTTTGTAGCATGGTTGCAGTCATTTTTTTCGTAATTTTACAACAGAATTTCAAATATTCTTACGACTGAATCGGCAACAATTTAATTAAATCGAATATGAAATCTAAATTTATTTTACTGATTGCATTGTTGGCAGCAGGTGCTGCACGCGGTGCCACGGAGGTAGATAT
>CADAZW010000094.1 GCA_902792555.1 uncultured Bacteroidales bacterium
GCGTCTTGGCATTGGCGGTCTGGGCGCGCATGGCAAAGATGTCGAGGATGAGTGTGGTGCGGTCAAGGATTTTTATCTTCAGTTCCTTCTCAATGTTGCGGAGCTGACGGGCGGATAGCTCGTCGTCGAATATCACCATGCCCACCTCGCGCTCGGCTTCTGCTTCGGCCTCGATGTAGGCGCGGATCTCTGCCAGCTTGCCGGAGCCCACGTAGGTGGTGGTGTTTGGTCCCTCGGCACGCTGGGTGAAGCGCTTGACGGTGCGCACTCCGGCTGTCTCTGCCAGAAACTCCAGCTCGTCCAGGTACTCGGCGGTCTTGCGCTCATCCTGCCGCGATGTGACGATGGCCACCAGCACGGCGGTCTCCGCCTGGGCCTGCGAGATGATAAACTCCTTCACCTAAAAACTCTTTTCTTCTTATTTCACTTGGATGACAAGGTATCTGCTTATGCTCCAGAATGATGCGGGGTCGATGATCTGCAGAGTATATTTCTTGTCGGCATCCTTCTCCAGGGTGTAGCTGCTGGCGGGATGGTTGGTGAGAATCTTTGCGCTCTTCGACTGGAGAGGAATGCTGTGTACCTTGCGTATGTCAACCTCGGTGAGGTAGCTTCTGTTGAAGGACTGGGGCAGCACATCGCCGCGGTGGAGTATGCCGTTGTCTTTCAGCTCGCGCTTGGTGCCAAAGACATACCATCCGCGGTTGAGGTCCTTGTCCTGCTGGCTGATGGTGCGTGCCTTGGCCTCGTTGGCCTGGCTCAGGTTGGCATTGTGGCTGTTGAGTGCGCTGATTTCCTCGGCCTGCTGCTGAATCTTGGCATCCTTGCGAGCCAGCTCGTCCTTGAGAGCGGCAATCTGTGTTGACTTGTCGTCCAGCTGCTGCTGCAGCGATGCGATAGTCTGGCGCAGGTTCTTGGCATTGATGTTGGCATTGTCCAGCTGCTTCTGCAACTCGGACATGCGCTGCTTGTTCTGCTCCATGGTGCGCTGGATGAAAGCCATCTGCTCGCGAATGTCGTCAGCGGCTACGCCCTCCTGACCTCCCTGGCGCAGGGTGTTGATGCGGCCTTGAGCCTCGGTGATCTGGCGCAAGCCGTCTTGAATGTCATTGACGGTGCCGAGCAGGTTGTTGATCTCAGCATCTTTCTGGTTGATGATTTGGTTTACGGAGTCGCCGTTCACCAGATTCTCTTTCTTCTCGCCCTGGCCGCAGGAAATCATAAGTGCGGCGGCCATCATCAGTAGGGAAAACTTTTTCATCTTTTATAGCCTTTTATGGTTTTTAGATTCTTTAGGTTAAGCCGTTGGTACGGCAATTATCAATTTTCAATTATCAACTATCAATGCCGGAGGCATCGCGAGCGGCTCGTCGGCTGTCAGCGGAGCTGGTGCCGACTTCAAAGAGCCGCGAGAGCGAAGCGGCAACTATCAACTATCAACTGTCAATTATCAACTATCAATTCTTCTGTCCGATTATAATTACAAACTCGCCTTTTGGCGCATGTTCTCTGAAGTGGGCAAGTGCCTCGCTCAGTGTGCCTCTCACCGTCTGCTCATGCACCTTGCTTATCTCGCGGCAGACGGCCACCTGTCTGTCGGGACCCATCACCTCGGCCAGTTGCTCCAGCGTCTTAACTACGCGGTAGGGACTCTCGTAGAGCACTATGGTGCGGTCCTCGGCGCCCAGCTGCTGGAGGCGTGTCATGCGCCCCTTCTTCTGCGGCAGAAAGCCCTCAAACACAAATTTGTCGCAGGGCAATCCGCTCGCCACCAGTGCCGGCACGAAGGCTGTGGCGCCTGGCAGGCACTGCACCTCCACTCCGGCCCTCACGCATTCGCGCGCCAGCAGAAATCCGGGGTCGCTGATGCCGGGGGTGCCGGCGTCGCTCACCAGGGCCATCGTCTCACCGCCCTTCAGCCGCTCCACCAGCGCATCCACCGCTTTGTGCTCGTTAAACTTATGGTAGCTTTGCAGCGGGCGGTGTATGTCATAGTGCTTGAGCAGCACCGATGAGGTACGCGTATCCTCAGCCAGGATGAGGTCTGCCTCCTTCAGCACACGCAGTGCACGCAGGGTGATATCCTCCAGGTTACCTACAGGGGTGGGTACGATATACAGCATAGTGCTGCAAAGATAATAATTAATCAGCAATTAGGAGTTAGGAATAAGGATTTATTGCTAATTTTGCAACAAATATCAACGTATTCACTTTTCCCTTACTCTTTTATCCCAATGAAGCCTATAACATTCGATTCCTTTATGCGTGCAGCCCTGGTGGTTGGCGGCGTAGTGTTGGCTGTGCTGATTATCGATTATCTCAGCGTGGTGCTCGTGCCGTTCTTTGTGGCGTGGTTCCTGGCTTATCTCATCAATCCCATCGTGGATTTCTTCCAGCATAAGGCGCGCCTCAAGTATCGTGGTCTGGCTATGGCGGCCACTCTGCTGCTGCTGGGCGGTATCATCACCGGCTTGGTCCTGCTCATCATGCCTGCCGTGATGGCCGACTTCCATCGGTTTATTGGCATTGTTGATAACTATATGCGGCAGAAGTCTTACGACAATCAGGTGGAGAATTTCATAGCCCAGTATTTCAGCCAGTTTAATGTTGGCAAGCTGCTCCACGACGGCCAGTTCCTTGAGCTTATCAAGTCGGTCATGCCGCGCATGATGCGCTTCTTGCAGCATACGGCAGGCCTCATCGTCAGCCTTTTCTCATGGGCTATCGCCCTGCTGTATTTCTTCTTTATCCTCTATGATTTCGACCACCTGAGCCGCAGCATGCGCAATATGGTGCCGCGCCGCTATTCGCGCTTTGCCTCCCGTCTCTCCAGCGACCTCAAGAATGGCATGAACGCCTACTTCCGCGGCCAGTTTATGATTGCCGTATGTGTGGGTGTCCTGTTCTGTATCGGCTTTAGCATCATCAGTTTCCCCCTTGCCATTCCGATGGGTGTGCTCATGGGCGTGCTCAGCTTCATTCCCTATCTCCATGCTCTGGGCCTGATACCGGCCTTCATCCTCTGCATCCTTAAGTCTGCCGAGACGGGCCAGAATTTCTGGCTGGTGCTGCTGGGGGCTGCCATTGTCTTCATTGTCGTGCAGATCATAGAGGACGCAGTGCTCACCCCCAAGATTATGGGCAAGGCCATCGGCTTGCCGCCCTATCTCATCCTGCTGAGTCTCAGTATCTGGGGCTACCTGCTCGGCATTATCGGCATGATTATCGCTCTGCCGCTCACCACTCTTATCGTTTCCTATTATAAAAGGTATGTGGTGAAGGCCTGGGCCTCCTCTTAGTCTGCCGGCCGGTGCAGGTAGAAATATTTCCAGAGTGAGGCGGCGTGCATGGCCTGCACTATGTGGCCCTCGCTGAGCATCTGCATCACCTCTGCGGGGGTGAAGAGGTGCACGCTGATATCTTCTGTGCTCTCTAGGTGCTGGGTGGACAGCTGCTCCACGCCGGTGGCCAGGAATGTGTAGGTAAGGTTGTTCGCCGACCCCGGGTTTTGTGCCAATACGTTAAACTCCTCCCAGTGGCCGCCGCCGTAGCCTGTCTCTTCCATCAGCTCGCGCTGCGCAGCTTCCATCGGCGACTTATCGGTGGGGTCCACCACTCCAGCACATAGCTCATTGCGCGTCACGCCGAGGGCGTGGCGATATTGCCTCACCATCACCATGCGGCCCTCCTTGTCGAGGGCAATGATGTTGATCCACGTGGGGTATTCCAGCACATAGTATTCGGGGCACTCATTGCCGTTGGGCAGTCGGGTGTGCTCACATCTCACCGTCAGCCAAGGACGGCGAAACAGGTATTCTGATTTCAGCACTTGCCATTTGTGGTCGTCATCGCCAGGAAAATGTTTCATAGGGAGTAAGGAGTAAAGGGAGTAAGGAGTAAAGGGAGTAAGGAGTAAAGGGAGTAAGGAGTAAAGGGAGTAAGGAGTAAAGGGAGTAAGGGAGTAAGGAGTAAAGAGTAAAGTAATAGTTACCTTGCAAAGGTAATAATAAAATAGCAAAGAAGCAGTCTTCTTTTGGTGAAAACTGCTTCTTCTGCTGGTGGTGCCACCAGGATTCGAACCGGGGACACACGGATTTTCAGTCCGATGCTCTACCTACTGAGCTATGGCACCATCTAAAATTGCGGTGCAAAAGTAATACATTCTTTTTTCTCAGCCAAAATATTTGCGAAGTTTTTTCATTGCCCGTGTCATTTCTGCCGGGTGAAGAGGGCTTCCGGCTTAATTTTCTCATACTTCTCGGCATCCTGGTGACGCCACAGTATCTGGCCGCTGTCCCAGTAGGTGGGCCGTCCGCTGGCGTTGTAGCCAAGGAATACGGCTTTTATCCTGTGCAGTCCCTTGGCCAGGGCCATGCTGCGTCCTCCTCGCAGTCCGTCGAGCACCCAGTGGTCGGTATTGTCCACCACCTTCTGGCCGTCAATCCACACCTCGGGGTAGTTGGCGCGGAAGAACCATACCCCGTCCTGCGGCACTCTTACCAGTCCCTCGGCCACGGCTGAGTAGTAGCCGTCATGCTTCTGTCGGGTGATATCCTCCAGGGCATTTGCCTTGGTGGCGCTCCACTCCACGTTGGTTGCTAGCATGGCGCAGCTGGTGTAGATGCCGTCGGCTATGCATAGGTTGAGGCCTGGGCTGAGGCTGTCGGGCTCGGCCAGGGCGGGAGAGAGGCTCTGCTTCTGCACGCTTATGGTGCGCGTAGGGCTCTTGATGCCTGAGGGCAGGATGGTGGCTATCTTGAGCGTGGCGTCACGGCTGAGGCTTATGGGTGCTGTGTACGGTGTGCTCTGCAGTGTCGGTTCGCTGCCGTCCAGGGTGTAGTACATCGTCTCGGGGCGGCTGGTCTGGAAGGCTATCTCCGCCTTGTCGGTGAAGGCTACGAAGTCGCATGAGCCCTTAGGCTGCTCGGGCATGGGTATGTAGTACTTGGCGTTGTGGGCCTCCAGCCTCTGATAGGCATCTTCGTCAACGCGGCGGCTGAAGTCGGCAAAGTCTTTCTTGTCGCGCGGCGTCCATCCGGTCTCCATTATGGCGAGTATGCGCGGATAGAATCTAAACTCCAGCGTGTTGAGGTCGGGAAGGTATTCGCCCCATAGGTTGCCCTGCGGTCCCATTATGTATTTCTCCAGGTCGCCTGTCAGCTCTGGTGCCACGGGCTCGTAGCCGTAGGTGCGGCTCAGCGGTACGCTGGCGGCATAGGTCGGTGCCACGGGCTCCAGTACTCGCTCGCCCTCATAGTAGTCGAGGTAGTAGCCGTCGCTGCTGGGCGCCATGATGGCTTTGTGGCCGGCTTTGGCTGCTTCCACTCCGCCCTTGGTGCCGCGCCATGACATGACGATGGCGCTCTGGTTGAGGCCGCCGCCCTCCAGTATCTCGTCCCAGCCGATGATGCTCTTGCCGTATTTGTTGAGGTATTTCTCCATGCGTGTCACCACATAGCTCTGCAGCTGTGCCTCCCTTGAGCGTCCTTGCTCAGTGGTGAAGCCCTCCTCGTCGGCGCGCTTCTGGCATAGGGGGCAGGTCTTCCATTCGTTGCGCGGTGCCTCATCGCCGCCTATGTGGAAATATTTGGATGGGAATATCTGCACCAGCTCGTCCACCACGTCCTGCAGAAATTGGAAGGTGCTCTCCTTGCCGGCGCACATGATGATGGGCTCCACTCCCCATATGTTGCGCGTGTTCACCTGCACCTCGCGGCAGCTGAGCCAGGGGTAGGCGGCTATGGCGGCCAGTCCGTGGCCGGGCATCTCAAACTCGGGAATGATATTGATAAACCTCTCCTGAGCGTATGCCACCAGGTCGCGCAGCTCCTCCTGGGTGTAGTAGTAGCGCGAGGGACCTCTGCTGCCGTCGGCGGTGGCGGGGCGCCCTATGGCGGTGGCTCCCACCTCGGTCAGGCGCGGATATTTCTTTATCTCCACGCGCCATCCTTGGTCCTCGGTCAGATGGAAGTGCATATTGTTGGCCTTGTAGAGCGCCATGATGTCTATCTGCTTCTTCACCTCGTCGATGCTGATGAAATGGCGGCAGGGGTCGAGCATGAAGCTGCGGTAGGCAAAGCGCGGCTCGTCGTTGATGATGGCTGCCGGGGCTGTCCATCCTTCCTTGGGCGTTGCCACCTTCTCGCTCTCCACTTGCGGCGGCAGCATCTGCATGAAGGTCTGCATGGCGTAGAAGAGGCCGCGGTCGGTCTTGGCTTCGGCCGTCACCTGCCTGTTGCCTACCGTCAGGCGGTAGGCCTCGTCGCCGCCCACCTTATTATTATTTGTCAGCACTATCTGTGCCTCGCCCTTCTTGGCGGTGAGCGTTATGCCGAGCCCTGTCGAGCGGTTGAGCTTGTCGGCAAAGAAGCGGGCCACCTTGGTGCCGGCCTCGCCCTTGGCGTAGATCTTGGCGCCCTTGGTGAGGGTGAACGTGCCCTCCTTGTCTATTATCTCCTTGGGCTGGGGGATGATGTGGTATTTGCGCGCACTTATGCCCAGGCTCAGTGTGGCGGCTAGCAGGATTGTCATCAGTCTGTTCATGGTATTGATTGTTGGGGTTTGTTATAGGTGGGTAGTCTTGTTGAGCAGGTAGTTGTCGAGTATCACCATGGCGGTCATGGCTTCCACCACGGGCACCGCCCTGGGCAGCACGCAGGGGTCGTGGCGCCCCTTGGCCTTGAAGTCCACCGCGTTGCCGTCCATGTCCACCGTCCGCTGCTCTCTGAGCAGTGTGGCCACGGGCTTGAAGGCCACTCTGAAGTATATGTCCTGTCCGTTGCTTATGCCGCCCTGTATGCCGCCGCTGTTGTTGCTGGCGGTGGTGATGCGCGATGCTCCGTCAGGCACGAAGGCATCGTTCTGCTCCGATCCTCTGCCTGCGGCACCGGCAAACCCCAGACCCAGCTTGCCCGCCACTGGCTCGCCGAGGCCTGCGGGGCATCCTTTCACCACGCAGCTGATCACTCCGCCCACGGTGTCGCCCTCCAGCCTCATGGCGTTGATGAGATTGGCCATCTCCTGTGCCTTCACCTGGTCGGGGCAGCGCACGGCGTTATACTCCGCCAGCTTCAGGTTGTAGGCCTTGTAGTCATGCTTGAGCTTTATGTCGCCCACCTGCGAGGTGTAGGCCTGCACGGTGATGCCCAGCTGGCGCAGGGCCATCTTGGCGAAGGCGCCGCCCACCACCCGCGTGATGGTCTCGCGGGCCGATGATCGTCCGCCGCCGCGGTGGTCGCGGAGCCCGTATTTGGTCTGGTAGGTGTAGTCGGCGTGCGAGGGACGGAATATGCGGCGCAGGTTGTCGTAGTCGGCAGAGTGCTGCGATGTGTTACGCACCAGAAAACCAATGGGCGTGCCCGTTGTCTTGCCCTCAAACACGCCTGAGAGCAGCTCCACATTGTCGGCCTCCTGGCGCTGGGTGGTGAGGTCGCTCTGTCCGGGACGGCGCCGGGCCATCTCGCACTGCAGGAAATTCTCGTCCACCTCAATGCCGGCAGGCATTCCGTCTATCACTCCGCCAATGGCGGGACCATGGCTCTCGCCGAAGGAGGTCACCCTGAATATATGTCCGAAAGTATTCATGAATTAAATTTTCAATTCTCAATTTTCAATTTTCAACTATGCCGCTTCGCTCTCAGGCTCTTTTTTGTCAGCCTGGCTTCGCCGACCACTGACAG
>CADAZW010000095.1 GCA_902792555.1 uncultured Bacteroidales bacterium
ACTCGCTGCTGTTCACTCCATCGCAAGAGTGCGGCGTCTTTGCAAAAGAACTATACGGACTGGTTCAGGCAAAGATAGGGCAAAAAAAAACCAACCTACTTCCCTCAAGGGAGGAAAACACCCCCTCAAATCCTCCGCTACACAAGTGTTCCGTATCTGATTCTGCCCTAGAGGAGACTCCGACAAGAGAGAAAGTTCTACCACATGAAAGAAAGGCAGAGGAAACTGCCGCTTCCTCCAAGCCAATCATAGAACGTGACATCGACGGTACCCACTATATAATAAGAGTGAGCAAGAGCGCCGTACGCTACGCCCTGACAACAGTGGCCGCCGCCCTGCTATACTTTGTGTTTACCATCACACCGTCGGTATCACCCATGACTGATACCAATGTGCAGCAGGCAGGGATAGTGAAATTGGAGAAGAGATCCTCCTCAGCCCTCAATACCGTCTCTAGCTCATCCCCAATGGAGAGTACTCTGGCACCAGAGTCTGCCAAGCCATACACCCTGGTACTCGCCAGCGCAGTCAGCAAGAAGGGCGCACAGCACATGGTGGACGAGCTTAAGGAGGATGGCTTTGCCCAGGCTAAGGTAATGGACGACAACGGCATGACTCGTGTGATTTACTCCGCCTACCCAAGCGAGGATGACGCGTACCGTGCCGCTAAGACGCTGCGACAGCAGCACAAAGACTTCCACTCGGCCTGGGTGATGGAAATTAATAATTGAACAATGCCGCTTCGCTCTCAAAGGCTACTGCAAGTTTTGCACCGGCTTCGCTGACAGCGAAAGAGCCTTTTCGCGATGCTTGCAGCATTAAACTTAAGAATTGAAGAATAACGAGTTGTTTGTCTGTACCTACTGGCATCAACTCGTTACTTGTTTACTCATCAACTTGTTATCAAGTTTTATCTTCCTATGAAACGACTATCTTGCCCACGATGTGGCCACTACCTGACATTCAACGAAGCCGACTACCCCGCCGGCCGAGTGTTGGTGTTTGTGTGCCCTGCATGCCAGAAACAGTTCAAAGTAAAGTTGGGTATCAAGACAGATAAGGAGAAGCCTACTCTGGGCAAGCTGATTGTGCTGGAGAACAACTTTCATGAAAGGCAGGAACTGCATCTAACAATGGGAGAAAACGTGATAGGACGTTACGTGAAGGGCACTGCCGCCAACTGTTCGATTATGACAAGCGATCCCAGTATAGACACTACCCACTGCATAGTCAGCGTGAAAAGAAACAAGAAAGGCAAGTTGCAGTTCATACTGAGGGATGCACCCAGCCTAACAGGCACTTTCTATCAGGGCGAGATATTGAAAGACCAAGACCGCATCTTTCTGGAAAACGAGGCAGTCATCAATATCGGTGGCACGACTATGATTGTTAATCTTGAACAAAACGAGGAATAAGTTACCTACTTTAAAAAGACTATATCCATTGAAACTCGTACCATTATATAAAGAACTACGCTCCCTTCAAGGCAACACCTTCAAGGGGAAGCACTACCGCGAACTACGGCAGCACATCGAACGCATGGCCTCCACCAGCACACTGCCCCCCGCAGAGCAGCAAGCGCAGGTTATTCACGCCATCGAGACGGCTATCATTGTAAGCCGCGAAATAGGCATGAGCCCAGAGGGCATCAAGGCATGCCTGATAGCCCCCTTCTGCAGCGATACAAGCCAGATAGACCACGTACGCAAAAACATGGGCGACAGCGTCGCCACCATCCTTGACGGCATCATCAGCGTGCAGCAGCTCTATCACCGAAACACAAGCATAAAGACCGACAACTTCCGCAACCTGCTCGTGTCATTCGCAAAGGATATGAGAGTGATATTGCTGATGATAGCAAGCTGCACCAATATTATGCGCAAAATGAGCATGTTATGCTCCGAAGATAAAGAAAAGGGCGAAGGTTCAAACAGTCCCGAATACACCCCCGAATATATGGAGCGCATAGCCGGCGAGGCATCATTTCTGTACGCCCCGCTAGCCCATAAACTCGGCCTCTACAAGATAAAAAGCGAACTGGAGGATATATCCCTAAAGATACTCGAGCACGATGCCTATTACCATATCAAAGAGAAACTCAACACCACCAAGAAGGCCCGCGACAAATACATCGAAAACTTCATCGCTCCGGTGGAGCAGAAACTGAAGGAGCAAGGACTGAAATTCCATATCAAGGGACGCACCAAGAGCATCCACTCCATCTGGCAGAAGATGAAAAAGCAGAAGTGCGACTTCGAGGGCGTATATGATCTCTTTGCTATACGCATCATCCTTGACTCACCGCTGCAAAAGGAGAAAGCACAGTGCTGGCAGGTCTACAGCATCATCACCGATATGTATCAGCCCAACCCCAGGCGACTGCGCGACTGGCTATCGATACCTAAGAGCAACGGCTACGAGAGCCTCCACATCACAGTGCTGGGGCCTGAACAGAAATGGGTGGAAGTGCAGATACGTACCGAGCGCATGGACGACATAGCCGAACACGGACTGGCCGCCCACTGGCGATACAAGGGAGTCAAGGGCGGAGAGCGAGGCATAGAGAATTGGCTATCCAGCATACGCACAGCCCTGGAGGAAGGCGACAGCATGCAGATGATGGACCAATTTAAGACCGACCTGCAGAGCGACGAAGTATATATCTTCACCCCCAAGGGCGACCTCCACAAACTCATTGCCGGAGCCACCGTGCTCGACTTTGCCTACAGCATCCACACCAACATCGGCGACCACTGTACTGGCGCCATTGTAAACGAAAAGAACGCTCCCCTAAGGCAGAAGCTCGTCAGCGGAGATCAGGTCACCATACTCACTTCCGCCAGCCAGACACCCAAGGCCGCCTGGCTCGACTATGTCGTTACAGGCAAGGCAAAGAGCAAGATACGCCAGGCTCTCAACGAAATGCAGACTAAGGCCACCGGCATGGCCAAGGAAATACTCGAGCGCAAGTTCCGAAACCGCAAGATAGAACTCAACGGCAACTACCTCAACACCGTAATCAAGAAGATGGGCTACAAAGACCCCAACGAGTTCTATCGCCGTGTGGTGGACGACCAGCTCGACATCAACGACATAATTGAGCAGTACCAGCTCGTGGTAAAGCGCAACCTGGGAGAACTGGAGAGCACTACGCCGTTGCATAAAGCCGACGAATTTGTATGGGATAACAGCAGTCGCGAAGAAGGCACCTCCGGCGAGGAACTCGTCATTGATCGCAACATAAAGGGCCTCGACTATACCCTGGCCAAGTGCTGCTCACCCATCTACGGTGACAACATCTTCGGATTTGTGACCATCAACAACGGCATACGCATCCACCGCACCAACTGCCCCAACGCTGCCGCGCTGAGAGAAAGGTACGGCTATCGCATCGTCAAGGCACGCTGGGCAGGCGAGGGAGGCAAGGGCACATACCCCATCGTCCTCCACATAGTGGGCAACGACGACCTCGGCGTGGTCAACAACATCTCCTCCATCCTCAGTAAAGATGAGAAAGTCAACATCCGCTCCTTCAGCATCGACAGCCACGACGGACTGTTCGAAGGAACGCTGACCATTATGCTCACCGACACCCGCCAACTGGACAGTATCGTCAAGAAACTCCGCACCGTGAAAGGAGTGAAGAACGTGAGCCGGTAACATGATTAGGAGTTAGGGGTTAGGAGTTAGGAGTTAGGAGTTAGGAGTTAAGAGTTTGAAATACAACTCTCTTTGCAGCGCGTTCCGAAAGGAATGCGCTTTCTAATGACCTAATAAAATACGAACTATATACTAAGGAAACTTTATCTTTTCCCGAGAAGAAACAGGGAAACTCAGAGGCGACGAATTTTAATCTCATAGAAAGATAAAATAAACGCGTGCAGAAATATTTTAGATCGCGATTTAAATTCAATCTGCACGCGTTTATTTAATTTCTTCTCTGCTTTAAAAAATATCTGCACGCATTTATTTAATTTCCGCACGGATATTTTTGTGTTCTCTACGCTGAAAATAAATGGGGGATGTTTCTTTGCCCGTCTGACTGGCTTCTCTAGGCGAACAAAGACAGTTTTTCTCTACAGTGCACTGAGAAAACACTGGGGGATGGACGTATCAAACTGCAAACGTTTACCAGTAACGGGGTGGATGAAGTGCAACAAATAGGCATGCAGAAACAATCTATTGACCATTAAACCATCATCCCCAGAAGGCCCATATTTGTTGTCGCCAAGGATTGGAGCGCCAAGTTCAGAGAAATGCACGCGAATCTGATTTTTGCGCCCAGTATCGAGCCGAGCCTCCACCAGCGAGTTGTCTGGACCCTGCTGCAAGACGCGGTAATGAGTGATGGCGAGCTTACCGCCGTTATCCACGGGACTGCTGCACGTGAAAAATTGCTTGGTCTCAGTAAGCCAGCTCCTTATCGTGCCCTCCGCCTGGGGCATCCTGCCGCGTACCACACTCACATAGCGCCGATCATATACGAGACCCTTCCAGTCGGCCTCAAACATCTGCTGCACATCGCGGCTCTTAGCAAAGAGCATAAGCCCCGACGTATCGCGGTCAAGGCGGTGAACCACATGGGCACGACAACGCTGATGAGTGCGCTCGAGATAGTCATCGAGCACATCCTTGATGCAAAAACTATGATGGGAGGTAGCCATGGAGAGAATACCTGGAGCTTTGTCAATGACAAATAGATGACGATCCTCGTAAACAATGCGCAGATAAGGGCTGGAGAAATACCTCTGCCCACCGCCGGCAACGGCAGGACCAATCTCCACCCTGTCACCGCGATTAAGCAGATGATCATGGCGCACTACGGCGGTGCCGTTAACGAGAATGCGCCCACTAGCCAAATATCGCTTAAGGCGATTGCGGCTCATCTCAGGATAGGCCATCGGCAGGTATTGGAAAAGTTGTATTTCTGCGTCTACAGGCTTCATAACTGTTAATAATGTGCAAAATTAGTAGTTTTTGCGTAAACAGCCCATCCAAAAAACAGATATAACGGAAAATTTCACTATCTTTGCATTTAAAATAAATACGTGTGCGCATGTTCGGATTAAAGTAACGTTGCATAACACAGATTAAATGAGGAGAAGAATAACACATATACTATGGGGGCTCACCGGCACATTCATCGTTGCGGTGACGCTCTTTTTCGTGGCAATATGGAATGGATGGATAGGCTATGTGCCTCCAATAGAGGAACTAGAGAACCCCATCAATCGCTACGCCTCACAAATACTGTCAGATGACGGCGAACTGCTTGGCACATGGTCGTATAGCGAGAACCGCATCTATGCTGCATACGACGAAATAGCCCCCTGCGTATTCAAGGCCCTTATAGCCACCGAGGACAAGCGATTCTACGAGCACTCAGGCATCGATCTCCGCTCACTCTTCAGGGCAATAGTAAAACGCGGCATCTTGAGGCAGTCGGCAGCTGGCGGCGGCAGCACCATCACCCAGCAGTTGGCTAAGCAGCTCTACTCGTCGGTGACGCGCAACAGCACTGAGCGATTGATGCAAAAGGCCATTGAGTGGGTAATTGCCCTCAAAATTGAGCATTACTACTCAAAAGACGAGATAATGACGCTCTATCTCAACAACTTTGACTTTCTCCACCATGCCGTAGGCATCAAGAGCGCCGCCAAAATATACTTCAACAAAGAGGCCTCGGAACTAACCGTACCCGAAGCTGCCATGTTGGTGGGAATGTGTAAGAACCCCTCCTACTTCAACCCCATACGCAATCCTGAGCGAGTGATGGATCGCCGCAACACGGTGCTGCAGCTCATGGCCGACGAGGGATACATCAGTGACATAGAGGCTGAAGCCTACAAAACCCAAGAGCTGGGGCTCGACTTTCAGAGAGTATCACACGACAAGGGAATCGCCACATACTTCCGCGAATATCTGCGCCACATCATGATGGCTGAGATGCCAGAGAGAGACAAGTTTAACAGCGACCTGGAATACACCGACGCCAAGTATGAGTGGGACAACAATCCGCTCTACGGATGGTGCAACAAAAACTTCAAGAGCAACGGCGAGCCCTACAACATCTACACCGACGGTCTGAAGATACACACCACCATCGACAGCCGTATGCAGCGCTATGCCGAGCAGGCCGTGAGAGAACATCTCGGCGGCTACCTACAACAGGTGTTCTACAAAGAGCAGCGCGGTTCAGCCAACTACCCCTACTCTGCCGGTACCAGCAGCAAGACTCGCGAGAACCTGATAAGGCAGGCCGTAAAGCAAAGCTCACTCTACCGCAGTATGATGGCCAACGGAGCCAATGAGGAGGAGATAAACCGCGCCCTTCACACCAAGGTGCCAATGACCGTGTTTACCTACCACGGAGTGGTGGACACGATAATGACACCCCTGGACTCCATCCTCTACCACAAGGCATTCCTGCAGGCTGGATTTATGTCTATGGATCCTGTAAACGGCTATGTCAAGGCATACGTGGGCGGAATCGACTACACCAACTTCCAGTATGACATGTGTTCGCAAAGCCACAGGCAGGTGGGCTCCACTATAAAGCCATACCTCTATGCCATGGCTATGGAGAACGGTATGACGCCCTGCGACCTAGTGCTTAATATACAGCGCACCTACGGCAACTGGACACCCCGCAACGGCAGCAGCGCACGGTATGGGCAACTGGTGCCGCTAAAATGGGGACTAGCACAATCAAACAACTGGATTT
>CADAZW010000096.1:0-5334 GCA_902792555.1 uncultured Bacteroidales bacterium
GCCAGTGGACCAATCCGCGCAACGGCGTCAAGAAGGGCGACATCATCCTCCGCGAGTGGAAATACTCAGCCTACGACGTCAGCAGCGACCCAGGCCATCGCCACCTCTCCCACCTCATGGCCCTCTATCCGCTCAACACCATCAGCAGCGGCAGCCCCTACTTCGAGCCCGCCGTCAACTCCCTCAAGCTGCGCGGCGACGCAGCCACCGGCTGGTCGATGGGCTGGAAGGTCAACCTTTGGGCACGGGCCCTCGACGGCGACCACGCACACATCATCCTCAAGAACGCACTCAAGCACTCCACCGCCTACTCCACCAATCAGTATGCCGGCGGCATCTACTACAACCTCTACGACAGCCACGCCCCGTTCCAGATAGACGGCAACTTCGGAGTCTGCGCCGGCATCGCCGAGATGCTCATGCAGAGCCACGCAGGCAACATCAGCGTGCTCCCCGCCCTGCCCGCCGTGTGGACCAGCGGCAAGGTCAGCGGCCTCAAGGCGGTCGGCGACTTTGAGGTAAGCATCGAGTGGAGCAACGGCCGTCCCGACATCGTCACCATCAAATCCAACCAGGGCAGCCCCCTCTACCTCAGCTATCCCGAGGTCTATGACCGTCAGGTCACCGTAGATGGCGCCGAGCTCGACTGCCAGCCCGAGGACCACAACACCCTCCTCATCCCCCTCGAGGCAGGCCAGACAGCAACCATCGATTTCAACAACCAGGCCACGGGAGTGGGGAGTAAGGAGTTAGGAATGAGGAATGAGGAGTTAGGAGTAGAATGTTCAACGGTCAATGGTCAACGGTCAACGGTCAAGGTCAGCGGTCCCGTAGCTGACATCGTCGTTACCGACACCCTGGGCAACACGCTGCTCCGCACCGACCAGTCCACCTTCAACCTTGCCCCAGGCGCCACCCGCGTACTGCTACTGCGCATCACCACCACCGACGGCAAGACCATCGTCAAGAAGGTGAGAATATAACGAAAACGAAAACAATAACCAAAACGAAAATATCGACGCAAAAGCGGCGAATCTAATCGCGCCGAAACGAAATCTAATCGCGCCAAAGTCAAATCTAATCGCGTCAAAGTCAAATCTAATCGCGTCGAAACTACCAACTTCGGCGCGATTAAAAATATTCTTCGCGCAATAAGAAAAAATCCTTTCGCGATAATTACAAATTTCCGCGTTATTTGTTTCCTCTTTAGTGACAACCCTTGCTGCTTTTTCAGTTGTCTTTTTTCATAAAGGCCGCAAAGACTGTCACTAAACAGGGAACATAAGAATCCGACCACCTGAGTGGCGTTTGACAGCATGAATGTAGAAGAATTGCGCGACTACTGCCTATCGATGGGCAGCGATGTGGAAGAACGGTTTCCCTTTACGAAGTTCAGGGCGGCGGAGGCTGTGCTGGTGTTCTATGTGGGAGGACATATGTTCTGCTACTTCGACATCGACAACCTCGGCATCGTGACGGTGAAACATGACCCTGACGATATTGCTGCGCTGAAAGAGGAATACCCCTGCATAACGAATCCACACAACATGAGCCCCAAGCACTGGATAGGCATTGATGTGCTTAAGGCTGACAACGCGCTGACCAAACGACTGATAAGAGAGTCGTATGAAAGGGTGAAGAACAATAACCGTTAAACAATAACCAATAACCGTTAGCCAAGTCCGGGGACAAGTCCGCGCAGCTGAACTGCGCGGCACAGTGGTTAACGGTTATTGGTTATTGGTTATTGGTTAACGGTTATTGGTTAACGGTTATTGGTTAACGGTCAAGGCTTGAACCAGGGCATCAATCTGCTGAAGGGTCATGCCGTGGGAGAGCAGATAGTCGGAGAAGGCTTTTGCGTAGTCAATGTCCGGCAGTAGGGATTCGTCATCGACGCCGGCATAATACATCAGGCACGTGTTGAGTCGCAGTGACACCAGGGAGTTGCATAGGTCGGGATTTTCCTCCGGAGTGATATGGTAGTAGTTGGCGTAGGTGATGAGATAGTCTGCCACTATTTCCTCGTAGGTCGCTCCGCACAGTCCCTCAAGCAGTGCGCACACATATCCGGTGCGGTCCTTGCCCTCCATGCAATGCACGACGTAGGGTGCGGGGTGTGACGGAAGTTCCTTCAGCGCGGCTATCAGTCGGTTGTTGTAGTCATCTGCCGTGGGGTCAGCCTTCAGCGGGCACAAGATGACGTTGCCCCCTTGCCAGAGGGTGCGGCTGTAGGGAGGCATGTCGTAGGCCTGCATATTCTCCTCTGTGTCGGCGAGGTTGAGCACGGTATGCACCTGTTCGCGCTCCAGATATTCCGAAACGTAGGATGCGCGGTTGATGTCATTGCTGAACGGCGATGAACAGCGGTGGAGCATGCCGTAGGCGATGTTGCCGGCTATCACGGCGCGTGCATTGGCAAACTCAGCATCAGAAAGGTCAGGATAGTCCTCACGGTAGTTGGAATACTTCATGCTCAGTGCCTGTTGCACGTCGAGACAGCCGCCCTTTTCCTTCATCCTGATGGTGACAGCATGCCCCTCCAGCCCTCTGAGCGATTCGGGCAGTCCGACATTGTTGGCGGTAAAGCAGACGCTGGGATAAGAGGGATAGGCCACGCACAGATATTCGGCATTGCGGGTGTAGAAGCCGTCGTAGTATGGCATGATAATTTCTGTGCCGTCAACGGTGATGCTGATGACGTCGCCGAGAGTGAAACCGGCCTCCGTCATGTCGGCTTCCGTGAGGTTCAGCATTGCTGCGCCGAACTCGTTGTAGGATGAGATTATGCCTTGGCACAGTGGCGCATCTTTGACCTTGTCATCATCAGAGCAGGAGGTCACCAGAACGAGCAAACCTGCAAGAAGGATGAAAAGGACTTTTGCAGAATACTTTGTTGTCATAAATCTTCTAATTAATAATTCCTAATTTAAGTTGCCGCTTCGCTCTCAGACTTTCTTTATATGTTGGCACCGGTTTTACCGACAGCCAACGAAAGTCTTCGCGATGCCTGCGGCATTCCTAACTCTTAAATCCTAACTCAAATGCTTCCTGCAATTTGGGATTGCCTTCTATCTCGCGGGCATCATTGACTCCGCCGCAGAAGAGGGTGGCGGCCAGGCGACATTTAGGATAGCAGTCTATCCATCCCGTCAGACCTGCCTCTGCACGCTGAGGCGTCTGCTCCTCGTCCTCGGCAGCAGTGGTGAGCAGATAGACATCGCGGAACTTGTAGTCCTGCGAGTACATGGCGTTCATACGGTCGATGAGCGTCTTCATCTGGCCGCTCATCTCATAGTAGTAGATAGGCGTTGCCCAGCAGACCACGTCTGCCTGCAACACCTTGGCCATGATGCCGTTGACATCGTCGTTGATGACGCAGTGCCCCAGCTTCTGACATGCCAGACAGCCCCTACAGAACTGTATGTTCTTGCCGGCGAGGGAAATCTTCTCCACCTCGTGTCCGGCAGCCTCGGCGCCCTGGGCAAAACGGTCAGCGAGCATGTCACTGTTGGAGCCGTGGCGCAGGCTTGTGGAAATAACTATTACTTTTTTCACGTTATGTTGATTTACTTCATTAAGGTTTGACATACTCTAACCGCTAATCGCTCAACGGTTGCTTGCGGAAGATATGTGGCATCATGGCAGGGTCGAGGGGCTGCATGGCAGGTAGGCTGAGGGCCTTGACCATGTGGGCGGTGCCCTGCTTGTAGCGCTGGAAATGGTCGGTCTTCAGGTGGCTCTGGTAGGCCTCGTCGGAGGCATAGATCTCGAATATGCGGATCTGACAGCTGCTGGGCTACACCGCGGGTGACTCCTGAGGCGGAGAAATAGGCTACTAATACTTTGCTCTTGTTCATAACTTTAGTCTTTTGATTTGTTTGACTGTGAGCAGGCGCTGAGACTCAGTGTCATCAGTGCCGTCAGAACGATTAATAACTTTGTTTTCATTGCAATTATGCTTTTGGGAGATTATATTTCTTCTTTCACCCATACGTGGGCTTCTCTCACGGTGTGGGATATCATGTGCAAAATTATCAACAAATCAACACAACCGACTTGCATTATTTGCTGATATATTAACCAAAAATGCTGATTTCTCCTATCAGCGAAGCCTGAACCCGGCCGTGGCACGGACGTCGTGCGAGGAAGAGCCTACAACCGCCCTGAACCTGCCGGGCTCTGCCACCCAAGAGTGGATGGCGGGGTCGAAATAACTGAGGGCATCGCTGCCAACGGTGAAGCTGACAGTCTTGGTCTGGCCGGGGGCGAGGGTGACCTTGCGGAAGCCCTTGAGCTCCTTCTGCGGACGCGGCAGACTGCTCTCGAGATCGGAGATGTAGAGCTGCACGACCTCCTTGCCCGCTGCGGTGCCGGTATTGGTGACATCCACGCTCACCGTCAGGCTGTCGGACTGGGTGATGACTTTTTTATCAAGGCGAAGGCTGGAGTAGGCGAAGGTGGTGTAGCTCAAGCCGTGGCCGAAGGGGAAGAGAGGCTTGCTCCCCTCACCTCTATACCCCACGAAGATGCTCTCCTTGTATTCCTCATCATGGTCGGTGTAGGCATTGAGCCGGTGGGCAGGCACATCCTCCAGGGCAACGGGCCACGTGAAAGGCAGCTTGCCGCTGGGGTTGACATCGCCTGTCAGAACGGAGGCCAGGGCGGTGCCTGCCTCGCTGCCAAGATACCAGCACTGGACAATGGCCCTGACGTCCTTGGCCCACGGCATGGCCACGGCATTGCCGGAGATGTTGACGACAATGAGGTTGGGGTTGACCTTGGCCAGCTCGGCTATGAGGCTGTCCTGCCTATAGGGCAGGCTGTAACTCTTACGATCGCCGCCCTCGCTGTCCTGGCCATAGCTCTTATTGAGCCCACCTATATATATAATGTAATCAGACTGCCTGGCATCGCTGACGGCCTGTCTGACAAGCTGGCTGAAGGGGCGGCTCTCACGGAGGTCCTGACCTGTGACGACGCCATTGTAGCTGCCGCTGACATCACCCACATAGCCACGGTCCCACGCCAAGGAGCCGACACTGCCGCCAAGGCGCTGGAGCAACCCCTGCATGGGGGTGACCTCGCGCTGCACCTTGAGCGAACTGCTGCCGCCACCTACGGTCATCATCTTGACGGCATTCTCGCCTACCACGAGTATCTTGGTGCCGGCATCCACCTTGAGTGGCAGGAGATTGCCCTCATTCTTGAGCAGGACTATACCCTCCTCGCCTATCTGACGGGCTGCGGCATAGTGCTCAGGACTGAGGATGGAGCCGAAGGGCTTCTGGCGGTTGAGGGTGGTATGCATGTGGAGGCGTAGGACGCGGCGAA
>CADAZW010000096.1:5378-12589 GCA_902792555.1 uncultured Bacteroidales bacterium
GAGCCGCCGTAGAGGCCGTTGGTGCCGGTGCCGAACTCAAGGTCAAGACCATTGCTGACGGCCTCATCGGTATTGTGGGTGCCGCCCCAGTCGCTGATGACGGCTCCAGGCCAGCCCCACTCACCCTTGAGGATATCGACCAGCGTGCGGTGGTTGTGACCTGCATGCTGGCCGTCAATCTTGTTGTAGGATGCCATCAGCGCCCAGCTGCCGCCCTCCAGGCACGCCATCCTGAAGGCGGGCAGATAGAGCTCGTAGAGAGCGCGGTCGTCAACATGCACACTGACGCCATGACGATTCCACTCCTGATTGTTAAGACAGAAGTGCTTGACGCAGGTGGCTACACCATTGCTCTGCACGCCGCGCACATACTGCGCTGCCAGTTTGCCGGCCAAGTAGGGGTCCTCACCCATATACTCAAAGTTGCGACCCCCCAGGGGTGTGCGATAGATATTGACGCCAGGGCCCAGCAAGACATCCTTCTTGCGATAGCGGGCCTCCTCGCCGATGCTGCGGCCATAGAGCAGCGCCATGTCGGTGCTCCATGTGGCAGCAAGGCAGGTCAGCGCAGGGAAAGCCACCACTGAGTCGTTAGTCCATCCGGCCTGGTCCCACTCATCCCACTTGACTTCAGGGCGTATGCCGTGGGGACCGTCAGTGCACCACAGCTCGGGCACTCCAAGGCGTGGCACTCCGGCGCTGCTGAACTTGCTCTGGGCATGGACAACGGCTATCTTCTCCTCAAGGGTCATGCGACTCATGAGGTCGGTGATACGCTCCTCAATGTCGCGACTCTCATCAAGATAGGCGGGAGGCTGAGCCGTGGCCACAAGGGCGCACAGCATAATGCTGAGGGTGAGAAGCAACTTTTTCATGACAAAGGAATGAAAGCAACGTGTTTGTCCGTATAAAAAACTGAAAGAAATTGCCAAAAATTCTTCAGAAATTGATGTCTGTCGGCATGCAAATATTTCTGTCAAAATCTCTGATAATTTCTTTCAGCTTATTTCTCAGTATGTTTTTCTTCTTGCTATCTGTTCAGCAGTCCAAACTCGCGGAACACCTTGACCAGAGCCTCGACGGCACGGTCCACCTGCTCATTAGTGTGGGTGGCCATGAGGGCTACGCGCACCAGTGTATCCTGAGGAGCACAGGCGGGAGGTATGACGGGATTGATGAATACTCCCTCCTCAAAGGCACGCTTGGTAACCTCAAAGGTACGCACCGTGTCGCGAACGTAAAGAGGGATGATGGGACTCTCGGTCTCGCCTATCTCAAAGCCTTCCTCACGGAATCGCTTGAGGGCATAGTTGGTCACAGCCCACAGCCTGTCGAGTATCTGGGGCTCGCTCTTAAGAATCTGCAGGCTGCAGCGGGCAGCAGCAGTGGCGGCGGGAGTGTTGGAAGCACTGAAGATATAGGTGCGGCAGTTATGGCGAATCCAGTTGATGATGCTCTTGTCGGCAGTTATGAATCCACCCACCGATGCCAGCGACTTACTGAAGGTGCCCATGATGAGGTCAACCTCCTTGGTGAGACCGAAATGGTCGCAGACACCGCGGCCGTTGCGACCGAAGACTCCCACGCCGTGAGCCTCGTCAACCATGACAGTGGCGTTGTACTTATGCTTGAGCTTGATTATCTCGGGCAGCTTGGCAAGGTCACCCTCCATGGAGAAGACACCGTCAACGACTATGAGCTTGACAGCCTCGGGCTCACACTTCTGCAGCTGCTTCTCGAGGTCATCCATATCGTTGTGCTTATACTTGAGATTGGTGCTCAACGATAGACGGCAGCCATCCACAATGCTGGCATGGTCGCGGTCGTCGCGGATGATATAATCCTTGCGTCCGGTGAGGCAGGCAATGACACCACTATTCACCGTGAAACCCGTGGAATAGACAAGGGCCTCGTCCTTGCCGATAAATTCTGCTATTTCTTTCTCCAACTGCACATGTAGGTCAAGCGTTCCGTTGAGAAAGCGTGAGCCTGCACAGCCGGTACCGTACTTCTGCAGCGCCTCAGCAGCAGCATCCACCACCCTCTGGTCGCCAGGCAGGCCGGTATAGGCATTCGACCCGAACATCAGCACATTTTTGCCCTCCATCTGCACCTCAGTGCCCTGCTTGCCGGTGATCTCACGGAAGTAGGGGTAGATGCCGGCTTGCATATACTGCTGGGGCTGTGTCCACTGCTCGAGCCTATCTTGTAATAATCCCATGTTTGTTTGACTATTTTTTTTTACAGTGGGCAAAAATAACACATTCTGCTGACAAAAGCGAAATATATGTCAGAAAAAATGACATTTGTGCCATTTTTGTCACCTCGGTCTGCTAAATGATGATTGCTTTTTTATCGGTCTGCTAAATGATGATTGCTTTTTTAATTATAGAAACTATAGAAACCATAGGAACTATAGGGACTATAGTTATAATTGTTTACCACTATCATTGCCTACCACCGACCGCGGAAAAGGTCCATTATCACCTGAGAGGCCTGACGGAAGGTCTCGGCGGCGGGCTGAGTAAGCGAGGCCATCTGCCCCGCAATGGTCTGATAGAGCGGCTGGGTGTGAGCATGAGTGTCAGACTCACATATCACCCTGAGACCCGCAGGCACTATGCTCACTTCTATCTCGCGTGCCGTCTTGATGGGGTCACCGTCGCAATGAATAACGCCCTCACGCTCGCGAATAATCTTAAGGTGGTCAGAGCGGAACATGCGAATATGGCTTACGCCATCCTCAAACTTGCCGCTGAAGAGGCGGTAGGCCATGGCGGGAGCCTCTGCCACAGGGAACGGCTCTATCACCGTCACATCCATCAACCCGTCAGCCATGGAGGCATAGGGGGCGATATAGGCATTGTTGCCATACTGCGAGGCATTAGCCAGGGCAATGCAGAAGGCCTTGTAGGTATGCTGCCCCTGCTCATCGATGATGGTGTAAGCCTCAGGCTTATACTTGGCCAGCTCGACAATGGTTTTCTCCATGTAAGTCAGCAGACCTCGCTTGGCAGAGGTGGAGAAGCGATAACTCACGTCGGCATCGTAGCCCATGCCGCAGGTGCAGAAGAAGGGACGTCCGTTGATGAGCCCGTAGTCAATGTCCACACTGTTGCCCTGGTTGATCATGCGCAAAGCCTTACGGTAGTCGAGAGGTATCTGGAGATGGCGGGCCAACCCGTTGCCGCTGCCGCAGGGTACTATGCCAAGCACAGTCTGGGTATGAACCAGTGAGCGAGCCACCTCATTGATGGTGCCGTCGCCGCCGATGGCCACCACGATATCAATGCCGTTTTCGGCTGCCATGGTAGCCAGCACGGCCCCATGGCCGGCATAGCTAGTGGGCCATACGGCATAGTCATAGCGGTCAGGGTCTATCAGCTCGTCCACGGCCTTGATGATGGCCTTCTTCGACGAGCCGCCACTGATGGGGTTGACTATGAAACGTATGGTCTTTCTCTGCATATATGTGGTCAATGAGGGTGCAAAATTAGCAAAAAAAAACAATGTCATCTATCAAAAGGACAAAGAACTTACCATAATTATATTAAAAGGCGGCATGATGTCCGTAATTGTAAATATTTTCCGTAACTTTGACTCCAAACAGGAGCCAAGTTACTCCATCTCGGCATAAAAAGAATAAATTTCTTTGTTCTGCCCTCAATTTTCCGTAACTTTGCCGCTCAAAAATTCATGCACACACGCATGAACAAATAAATAAACGATAATTTCATGGACGAAGAAGGAAACATAACAACCATATCACTCATTGCCGACTACGACGGCAACGTGGAGGATATCTTCAATGTAGGAATGGATAGCGACATCGTGCCGCTGCTGCCGCTGAGAAACATGGTGCTCTTCCCTGGCGCCGTGTTGCCAGTGTCGATAGAGCGCAAGTTCTCCCTCGAGGTGGTGAAGAAGGCCGTTGTTGACAACTCATACATCGGAGTAACCTACCAGCTCAACCCCAACACCGACACTCCCAAGCGCAAGGACCTCTACGACATAGGCACCATAGGCAAGGTGATGCGAGTGATCGAGCTGCCCAACGGCAACTACACAGCCCTCATACAGGGCTTCTGCCGCTTTGGCATCCGGACGATGGAAAAGAGAGGCAACATCTACAAAGCCTCCACCTACCCCATCTACGAGGAAAACTGCAATAGCGACGACAAGGAATACGGCATAGTGATAGATTCCATCCGAGAACAGACCGCCAAGCTGATGCAAGTGAACAACTTCTTTGGCGACGACAACAGCTTTGCCGTAAAAAACATACACAACGCCACCTTCCTGGTCAACTATGTATGCACCAACATAAGCATCAGCGTAAAAGAAAAGATTGAGTTGCTCAAGACCACCAATCCCAAAAGCAGAGCCATGCAGCTGCTCTCGCTGCTCAACAGAGAGATTGAGTTTGCGTCGCTCAAGGCAGACATACAGAAGAAAACCCGCGAGGACCTCGACCAGCAGCAGCGCGAATACTTCCTGCGCCAGCAGATAAGCAACATACAGGAAGAGCTGGGGGAGACCGAAGCCAGCGACATCAAGGAGCTTCGTGAAAAACTCATGACCCTCACCCTACCCTCACCAACACGCGAGACGCTGACCAGGGAGATTGACATGCTGGAGCACATCAACCCCCAGAGCCCCGACTATCAGGTACTGCTCAACTATCTGCAGACGGTGCTCTCCATGCCGTGGGGCAAATACAGCGAAGACAATATCGACATTCACAAGGCTGAGCTCACCCTCAACCGCGACCACTACGGCATCATCAAGGTAAAGGAGCGAATACTGGAGCACCTGGCCGTAATCAAGAAGCGCGGTGACTTCAAGAGTCCCATCATATGCCTCTACGGTCCTCCGGGCATAGGCAAGACATCGCTCGGACGCAGCATAGCCACCGCCATGGGGCGCAAATACGTAAGAGTGAGCCTGGGCGGCGTACACGACGAGGCCGAGATACGCGGCCACCGACGCACCTACATCGGTGCCATGCCCGGCCGCATAGTGAAGAACCTCATCAAGTGCGGCACAGCCAACCCGGTCTTTGTGCTTGACGAAATAGACAAGGTCACCCAGCAGACCATCAACGGCGACCCCACCTCAGCTCTGCTGGAGGTGCTCGACCCTGAGCAGAACAACACTTTCCATGACAACTTCGTTGACCTCGACTTCGACCTCTCGAAGGTGATGTTCATAGCCACGGCCAACAGCATCAGCACCATTCCCGCCCCGCTGCGCGACCGAATGGAGATGATAGAGATGAGTAGCTACATCACTGAGGAGAAGATAGAGATTGCCAAACGCCACCTGGTGCCCAAGACCAAGGAAGAAGCCGGACTCAAAGATGAGAAGCAAATCAAATTCTCCAAGGCCGCCCTGGAAGAAATAATCGAGCACTACACCCGCGAGAGCGGTGTGCGCGGACTGGAAAAGAAAATCAGCGAGGTGCTCCGTAAGATTGACTACAGCTATGCCCGCGACGGCCACTTCTCCACCACCACCATCAAGCCCGCCGATGTGAAGGCTTTCCTCGGCAAGCCCATCTTCACCCGTGACATCTATCAGGGCAACCGCTATGCCGGCGTAGTTACCGGCCTGGCCTGGACCTCAGTGGGCGGCGAGATTCTCTTTATCGAGACCAGCGTCAGCAAGGGCAAGGGCAGCAAGCTCACCCTCACCGGCAACCTGGGCGACGTGATGAAGGAGTCGGCAACCCTGGCGCTCGAGTACACCAAGGCCCACGCCGACAAGCTGGGCATCGACTACCGCATCTTCGACAACTACAACATCCACATCCATGTGCCCGAAGGAGCCACACCCAAAGACGGCCCCTCGGCAGGCATAACGATAGCCACGTCCATAGTCAGCGCACTTACCCAGCGCAAGGTGCGCGACAAGGTGGCCATGACCGGCGAGATAACCTTGCGCGGCAAGGTGCTGCCCGTAGGCGGCATCAAGGAGAAGATCCTGGCCGCCAAGCGAGCCGGCATCAACACCATCATCATCTGCCGCGACAACCGCAAGGACATCGAGGAGATTCCTCAGATGTATCTGGAGGGAGTAACCTTCCAGTACGTGGAGAACGTAAGCGACGTGCTCAAGATTGCCCTGCTTAAGGACAAGGTGGACGACGCCGTGGAATTCACCATAGAAGAAGAAAAGAAGAATGACCTTTAGCCTCCAGCATACCGACCAGGGCGGCACCCGGGCCCGCGCCGGAGTCATCCAGACCGACCACGGCGCCATCCAGACCCCCATCTTCATGCCCGTGGGCACAGTGGGGTCCGTCAAAGGAATACACGTCAACGAGCTTAAGAATGATATCAAGGCGCAGATAATCCTGGGCAACACCTACCATCTCTATCTGCGCCCCGGCACCGAGATACTCCGCCAGGCCGGCGGCCTCCACAGGTTCAACGGCTTCGACCGCCCGATGCTCACCGACAGCGGCGGCTTACCCGAGAAAGTGATAGACATTGAGCGCGCCATCGGCGCCGACATCATGATGGCTTTCGACGAGTGTCCCCCCGGCACCGCCGACTATGCCTACGCCAAGCAGTCACTCAACCTGACCCACCATTGGCTGGAGCGCTGCGAGAGCCGTTTCAGCGAGACCGAACCGCTCTACGGCTACCGGCAGAGCCTCTTCCCCATTGTGCAGGGATGCGTTTATAAGGATCTGAGGCAAGAGAGCGCACGCTTCGTCACCCAGTATGAGGCCGACGGCTATGCCATCGGCGGACTGGCTGTAGGAGAGCCCGTAGAGCAGATGTATGAGATGATAGAGGTGGTCAACGATATCCTGCCCACCGACAGACCGCGATACCTGATGGGCGTAGGCACCCCTGTCAACATACTGGAGTCCATAGCTCGCGGCGTGGATATGTTTGACTGCGTGATGCCCACCCGCAACGGACGCAACGCCATGCTATTCACCAGTCGCGGCATCATCAACATGCGCAACCAGAAATGGCAAGACTGCTTCGAGCCCATCGACCAAGAGGGCACCTCCACCGTCGACAACCTCTACAGCCGTGCATACCTCCACCATCTCTTCAAGGCCAAAGAGCTGCTGGCCATGCAGATAGCCAGCATCCATAACCTGGCCTTCTACCTCTGGCTGGTGGGCGAGGCCCGGGCCCACATTATCAGCGGCGACTACAGCCAATGGTACAGACAGATGATTCCCCTGCTCA
>CADAZW010000096.1:12621-15339 GCA_902792555.1 uncultured Bacteroidales bacterium
TAAATTGTGAAATAGTAAATTGTCTAATCGTCAAATCAAAATGGCTTTGCGGCTCTGCGACTCTGCGACTTTGCGACTAACTAAAAGACTCATGGCCAAAATAAGGATGCCTAAGAAGATAGGAGAATACATAGCCCGCAAACGGGAGGAGTGGCACAACACTCCGCCCATCAATCGCATCGACCGCTATCTGATAAAGAAGTTTATCGGCACCTACTTCTTTTCTATCCTTCTCATCATAGCCATCGTCATAGTCTTCGACTTCAACGAGAAGATCGACAAGCTCACCGTGGCTAACAAGGAGTTCGGCATCTCGTGGGGTCGCATCTTCACCGACTATTACCTCAACACCATTCCCTACTTTGCCAACCTGTTCAGCTCGCTGTTCGTATTCATCTCCGTCATATTCTTCACATCCAAGCTGGCTGACCGCAGCGAGATAATAGCCATGCGCTCCAACGGCATGAGCTTCAGGCGCATCCTCAGGCCCTATATTATCTCCGCCCTGCTCATCGGCCTGCTCAACCTCCTGCTCGGAGCACACATCATCCCCCACTCCAACAAGATTCGCACCGACTTTGAGAATCAATATATTAAGAAGCGACAGATCACCATGGTTGACAATGTGCAGCTGCAGGTGGACACCGGCGTGATAGCCTTCTTCTCGTCCTTCAACATCCAGACCAAGTCGGGCTCCGGCTTCAGCCTTGACAAGTTCCGCAACAAGAAGCTCGTAAGCCACCTCACCGCCCTACGGGTGCAGTACGACACCATTGCCGACCGGCGCTACCAGTGGCGCATCTACAACTACAACATCCGCCAGCTGCGCGGCATGCACGAGCAGATCACCTCAGGCCTGGAGCTCGACACCATCATAGCCGTAGAGCCGCAGGACCTCCTCTACACCCGCAATCAGCAGGAGACCATGACCACCCCGGAGATAAGCGAGTACATCGACAAGCAGCGCCTTCGCGGCTCGGCCAACGTGAGCACCTTTGAGGTAGAGTATCACCAGCGCTTCGCCTCCGCCTTCGCAGCCCTCATCCTCACCGTCATCGGCGTGTCGCTCTCCAGCGAGAAGCGCAAGGGAGGCATGGGCCTCTCGCTCGGCCTCGGCCTGGCACTCAGCTTCGGCTACATCCTCTTCCAGACCATCTCCGCCTCCTTCGCCACCAATGGCGGATGGCCCCCGATGCTCGCCGTGTGGATACCAAACATCATCTTCTCCATAGTAGCTTTTATCCTCTATCGGAGAACACCCAAATAGCAACAGGAAAAAACTCAGACGAAATAAATGTACTTTGACGAACTACCCCTGGATGACCGCCTGCTCGATGCGCTATATGAGATGCGCTTCGACGAGTGTACGCCAATTCAGGAACAAGCAATACCGCCCCTGCTGGAGGGACGCGACCTCGTAGGAATAGCACAGACCGGCACAGGCAAGACGGCAGCCTACCTGTTGCCTGTGCTCAACCGCCTATGCAGCGGCGAATATCCCGAAGGCAACGTAAACTGCGTAATAATGGTGCCTACCCGCGAGCTGGCCATGCAGATCGACCAGGCGCTGGAGGCTTTCTCCTATCATCTGCCCTTCTCCGGAGTGGCCGTCTATGGCGGCAACGACGGCATACGCTACGAACAGGAGCTACGCGGGATGAAGCGCGGAGCCGATATCATAGTGGCCACACCCGGCCGCCTCATCTCCCATCTCTCGCTGGGCAACGTTGACCTCAGCAAGGTCAGCTTCTTCGTGCTTGACGAGGCCGACCGCATGCTCGACATGGGATTCCACGACGACATAATGAAGATAGCTTCCTATCTGCCCAGCAAGCGCCAGACACTGCTCTTCTCCGCCACCATGCCCGACGACATCCAGGCACTCGCCAACTCGCTGCTCAGCGAGCCCGTGCAAGTGCGCATTGCCGTCAGCAAGCCCGCCGAAGGAATCGACCACAAGGCCTACATCTGCTATGAGCCACAGAAAATGCACATACTTGAGGCTGAACTTAAAAATAAGGACCTCAAGAAAGCCATCATGTTCGTCAGCAAGAAGGTCAAGGTCAAAGACCTCGCCATCCGCATGCGCAAACTCGGCGTCAAGCTAGCACAGATGCACTCCGACCTAACTCAGGAGGAGCGTAACCACGTGATGCAGGACTTCAAGTCAGGGCGTATCAACCTCATAGTAGCCACCGATATCATCTCGCGAGGCATAGACATCGACGACATCCAGCTCGTCATCAACTACGACGTACCCCACGAGCCCGAGGACTATATCCACCGCATAGGGCGCACTGCCCGTGCCGGCAAGGAGGGACGAGCCATCACCCTGGTCAACGAGGAGGACCAGTTCTACTTCGGCAAGATAGAGAAAATCGTCGGCCACGAGATACCAAAGCTGCCCCTGCCTGAAGGGCTCAACGAGGTGCCGCAGTATAACTCCAACCGCCGCCCGCCGCAAAAAGGTCGCGGAGGAAAAGCCTCTGCCGGCAGAGGAAAAGGCCGTAGTAACGGAGATAAAAACAACGGTGGCAGAGGCAGAAGAAGCGACGGCGCTAAAGCCAAGGGACGCCCCGACTCCGATAGCAGGCAAAGAAACAGACGCCGCAGACGCGGAGGAGAAAAAAAGAAATCCGCCAACAAAGCAGCTGGACAAGAGACAAACCAGCAATAACAAAACCACACAACATGCGCGAACAGCCAACACAAAAAGCC
>CADAZW010000097.1 GCA_902792555.1 uncultured Bacteroidales bacterium
CCATGTCGAGGTTGCAGCCCTTGACAATTCGCATCTTGATGGGCGAGCCCCCCTCTGCCACGCGCTTGCGTGCAAACTCCAGCAGCTCGGTCTGGAAGTCCCATGCGTCGGGCAGGTAGGCCTGCACCACGATGCCCGCCTCGTAGTTCTTAAACTGCGGCAGCGACAGCACGTCCTTAAACACCTTCATCGTGAGGTGGGCGTCCTTATACTCCTCCATGTCGAGGTTGACAAACTTGGCGCGCTTCCTGCCCTCGTGGTCGGTGTAGGGATTGTCGATGGCAGCCTGGTAGAGCTCCGACATGCGGCGTATCAGCTCAGGGAAACTCTCCTTATAGTTAAGGGCATGCGTCTGCGCGTAGATGCCCGAAATCTTCACCGAGATATAGGTGATGTCCGGCTCCTTCAGGGCCTCGAGGTAGGAGTAGTAGCGCTTGTCGGCCTCACCGTCGCCAACCACCACCTCGCCCAGCAGGTTGACGTTCTGACCGATGTCCTCCTGGAAGCGGGTGGCCAGATGCCTGGTCAGCTTGGGGCGTGCGGCGTCGATGATCACTCGGCTGGTGTCGCGACGCAGGCGCCACTTCACGATAGGCACCGAGGCCCAGTTGAACAGTGGCAGATATGCAAACTTCTGGTACATCCAGAAGAGGGCATGGTCAGTCCCGTCGAGGAACTTGGGAATGCCGTACTGGTCGATTAGGTCCTTCACCCTGCGCGCCAGCTTCTGCCTGTCGCGCACCTGGCTCGTCTCGTCAAGCATGCGCACAATGAACTTCTTGTCATTGGGCGTAGTGACCATCGTGCCGTACATGTGCTGTTCGTTCTTCTCAGTGCGCGTAAGGCCTGAGTAGCTCTCGTCGTAGAGTTTACGCATCCACGCAAAGACCTCTTCGACGGTGGGTAGATTCTTCTGCTGATTCATTCTTCAAATATATTTCAATTTTCAATACTTCTGCTTTTCAATTCTTCAATTCTTCAATCCTTCAATTTTTCAATCCTTCAATTTTTCAATCCTTCAAAACTTTTTCCTTGCAAAGAAACACAAAAAAAACGGATAATGCGTCATTTCTTACCGAAAAAATATTGTTCTGCCGACATTTTGCCCACAAAAGATTAAAAGGTTAAACAATTAATCGCGCACAAGTTTATGCTGAACCCGTCGAAATCTATGCTGAGCCTGTCGAAATCTATGCTGAGCCCGTCGAAATCTGTTCAATGGTCAACGGTCAATGGTCAATGTTCGAAATCTGCCTTCATCTGCGAAATCTGCTTAAAAAAACTATCAACTATCAATTATCAATTATCAACTATCATCTCATCGCGCCGAAACGAAATCTAATCGCGCGCAATTCAAAACTAATCGCGCCGAAACCGAACTGCTCCGCGCAATTAAATAATGTGTTCGCGCAATAAGAGGAGATAACTGCGGATTTAGAGAGTCTTTCGGCGGTGTTGCATGGACTTTCCACGAAGTAGGAGTCTATTTTAAGTATTCCTTCTCCTCTTATTATGCTGAATCCTGCGCCCCGAAGCTATCTGCGGATGATTATGCCTGTTCCGTGGCCTGCAGGTGTGTTTCCAAAAGTTAAGGAATCAGCGATTATCAATAATTGGCCGAAGAAGTGTCTGCCTTTTGGGGTAAAACGATTATTTTTTTAATTTTATAGCATCAAAGTATGGCAATAACATATATATTGATTAACTTTACACAACTTTTCTTGCAACACTCAGCTCCCTATGAAAAGACTCGTGCTTTACATCGCCTCTTGCCTCACCCTCTGCGCATGGGGTGCACTCCCTGCCCTTGCCGACGGCGAAGACCGCAGCGAGGCTGGCACTCAGTGGGTTGACCCCGTGGCATTCTATGACCTGATGGACATAGAGGGGAGCGACTATAAGCCCGACTACGACCAGGGCAACGTCGACGTGGTCAGCGTGATGATGAAGAGAGGGCTGAAGGTGTATGGACTCAAGCTGAAGCCCATAGCCATAGCAGCACATGTGGAGGACGTGCACCCCTTAGGAGAGCTGGATGACATAGACTATGTCTATTCCTTCCCCTACAAGGATATCATGGGCATACGCGGATTGCCCCTCAACGAGCCCGCATTCTGCGTCTATGCCGATAAGGGCGTAAGCCGAAGCTATCCATGCAGATACAATTACACGGAAACCCTGACATACCACTACCGGGGCTTTCAGGCTCCCTCAACGAGCAAGGAAGAAATTCGCATTGAGACAACCTTCAACCTGTCGGACATACGCCTCGTGGCAGATGAATACGGACTGGGCATTTCATATGGCATGACCGTATCGGGCCGCTATGAGGGCGTGAAAGCTTTTAACGAACACAAAGGTCAGCCGGTCAGGGCTTCAAAGGAAGCAGGAGTGGACATCAACCTGGGACACTTTATATATTATACGGGTAGCCAGCATCTGCTGCTGATATTATCAGCAGACCAGAGGGACAACCTTGATCTGTTTTTTGACGAATACGAAGAGCACAAGGAATATTTAAAGCCCATTTCCCCGGAACAACAGAGATATATTGACCGCCCGTGGGCTCGTGTATATTTCGAGGTGGAGGAGATGCTTGTGGAGTACGACGGAACCTCCGTCCTCTCCGAGGGGGAACGCCAGGAGCTGGTAAACTACCTGGACGGCCTCACCGCATGGCTCTCAGGCGAGGGCGACCCCCTGGGGCTGGGCGAGCACACCGATGCCACCACCTCCGCAGTGATCGGCGCCATCGGCACGGTGGCATCCATACTGCTCGGCAACGGCCTTGTCGGCATCATGGGCGGAGCAGGCAGCCTGGTGGACTCGCTCATCAGCAATGCCGGCGGAACGACTCCCCTGCCGGGCTCTGACGCACCCGACCTGACAAAGATGGAAGGACTGAAGGGACGAAAGCCCGAGAACGAAGACGATAACGAAAACGAAAACCCACAACCGCCGAAAGAGAAACTCGACTTCCTCGACAGATACACCAGGGTGGACTCCGACGGCGATATCGTTGTACGCGACCCCGTAACCGGCAAGGAGACTCTCTACATCAACAACGGCGACGGCACATACCGCAACTTCAACACCGACCAGTCCTGGTCGCCCGAAGAAATCAACGAGCAGCTGCGCTACCGCGACGAGAACTCCGGCACGCTGAAGCAGGATGCCGACCAGGCTGCACGCAACGCCGCCGAGCAGCATGCCCAGTGGGAGAAGGAGTCGAAGGAACTCTCGCAGGATGGAAAGAAATACCTGGAATGGAAGCATGAGCAGGAAGAGGCTGTCAGAAAAGAGGGGCAGATAAAGAAACTTGCCGAGAAGTACGGCGTGCGACCTACTGAGCAAGCAGTGAAGCTCGCCATCAGGCATGAGCAGGAACTCGCCCAGATAGAGCACGACATGCAAATGGATCTGGACAAGCAGTACGAGGAGGGCATCCACAAGTTGCAGGTCATCGACAAGACCTGCGAGATAGGCGTCAACGTGATGGCCACATGCGTGCCCGGCGGCTCAGCCGTGAAGGATGCCTACACCTTCGCCAAGGCCACGCTGGTAGCCGCCAGCGAGGCTGTCAACGAAGGCAAGTCTGCCAGCGAGGGAGTGGCACACGTGCTTGTGGGCATGGGCAACGGCGCTCTCGGCGTCATCCAGAACCAGGCCGGCAACCTGGTCGGCGAGGGGAAGTATGCCTGGGCCAAGGAGCTGGGCATCAACGTAGCCACCGAGAACTTCAAGGAAGGCATGAATGGCTTGGCACAAGGCAAGAGCCTCGACGAGATAGGCCGCAACATGATTACCGCCACAGGAAAGACAACCGCCAGCTTCGGTGTCGGCAAACTGATTAGCGGCACTATGGGCAAACTGAAAGAAACCGTCAAGGACTCTCTCGACCCCACGCAGTGTGACCCCGACAAATTCTACTTCTCCGAGTCAACGGCAAAGAAGCTGGACTACTGGTTCAACAAGACTCACACCGGCCACCTCGGACATCGCGCCGACGTCTTCAAGGTAAAGGTTGACGGACAGAATTTCTCCGTCGGCAAGGGGCAGGGCTTCAGCGTCTTCTACGGCACTGTAGATACAGGCAAGATGACCGAGGGCGTCATCGGCGAGGTCTATTCCAACACGGTAGGCAACGACTGGGGCGGTCGCCTGGGCAACTGGGCCAAGGACGAAGTCGTCAACTTCGCCAAGGACGTTAAGGATTTCTCCAACTTGGCAGCAAAATTCGGAAAGAAATGATGAACAACGGATTACCGCAACCTTAGGCTCAAAATAAAAACGCATATGAAGAAACTGCTCTTGCTAACGATATTGCTGCTCTCCTGTAACGGCGCCTCCGTATGGGCGGACGGCGAGCAGCGCAACTTTGAGGTGGGCACCCGCTGGGTGGACCCCGTGGAGTTCTACGAACTGCAGGACATCAACCACACCGACTTCCAGCGCGACTACGACCAGGGCGACATCGACTTCAACAAGGTCATCAAGGCCAAGGGACTGAAGGTCTATGGACTCAGGCTCAAGCCCTTCTGCGGTGCTACCTATGTAGAGAAGTTTGCATATATTACAGAGCTGGATGGGGTAAATCCTGATTTTCAATTTGACTTTCAAGACTTATATGGCGTCAGAGGAATTCCTCTCAACGAAGCAGGGTTCTGCATCTATGTTGACGAGGGCGTCAGCAGATCCTATGACTTCACCTATAAGTGGAAATCACACCACCCGGAGGTCCGTGGCGTATGTGAACACTGGGAAAACAACACATCCACTTCCTCTCTGAATATCAGCAATCTGCGTCTGTCTTCAACAGAGAATTCCTTGGATGTATGTTATTCCTTCACAGCCCATGAGCACCTCTTTCAAGCATACCGCAATTATTGTCATGACATAGATGAAAACCCAGAAGACAACGGAACACTTGAACATGATTATGATTTCAGCAAGAGTGATGGAGCGAATCATAAGTTGGGTCACTTCATCTACTTCCGCGGAGCGCGAGACCTGATATTGATGGTCGGCTGCGATGCCATGTCGCTTGCCAAGCATATGAAGGCGAGCGAGATTCCTCTCTTGCAGCGCCCCTGGCCTCGTGTGTACTTTTTTGTAGAAGAAATCCTGGTTGAGGACGATGGCGGCCCCATCCTCTCTGAGGAAGACCGCCAGGAACTGGTAAATTATCTTGACGGCCTCACCGCATGGCTCTCAGGCGAGGGCGACCCCCTGGGACTGGGCGAGCACACCGATGCCACCACATCCGCAGTGATTGGCGCCATCGGCACGGTGGCATCCATACTGCTGGGCAACGGACTGGCTGGCATGCTGGGCGGCGGAGCAGGCAGTCTGGTGGACACCCTCGTCAACAGTGCCACCGGCGGAGCTAATCCCCTGCCGGGCTCCGACGCACCCGACCTGACAAAGATGGAAGGACTGAAGGGACGCAAGCCAGAGGACGAAAACGATAACGAAAACGAAAACGAGCCCCCACCGCCACCCGAAGAGAAGTTGGAGTTCCTCGACAGATACACCAGGGTGGACTCCGACGGCGACTTCTGGGTGCGCGACCCCGTGACCGGCAAGGAGACACTCTACACCAATAACGGCGACGGCACCTACCGCAACTTCAACACCGACCAGGACTGGAGACCCGAAGAGATTAACGAGCACCTGCGCTACCGCGACGAGAACTCCAATCCGCTGAAGCAGGATGCCGAGACGGCTGCACGCAACGCTGCCGAACAGCATGCTCAGTGGGAGAAGGAATCCCAGGAACTGTCGAAAGAGGGGCAGGACTACCTGAAATGGAAGCACGAACAGGAAGCCGCCGAGAAGAAGCAGGCAGAGATTGAGAGACTGGCAAGGAAGTATGGCGTGCCGCCGACCGAGAAAGCAGTAACGAATGCCATCAAGTATGAGATGGCCATCGCCCAGATAGACCACGATGTAAACCAAGACCTGGCCAACCAATACGACGAGGGCATCCACAAGTTGGAGGTCATTGACAAGACCTGCGAGATAGGCGTCAACGTGATGGCCACATGTGTGCCCGGCGGTGAGGCCGTGAAGGATGCCTACACCTTTGCCAAGGCCACGCTGGTGGCTGCGAGCGAGGCTGTCAACGAGGGTAAGTCGCTTGGAGAAGGCTTGGCGCACGTAGCCGTAGGCATGGGCAACGGCGCCCTCGGCGTTATCCAGAACCAGGCCGGCAACCTGGCCGGCGAGGGGAAGTATGCCTGGGTCAAGGAGCTGGGCATAAACGTGGCCACCGAAGACCTCAAAGAGGGCATGAACGCATACTACCAGACGGGCGACCTGGCCAAAGCCCGCGACGCCATGCTGCAGGCCACCGGCAAGAAAACCGCCGAGTTCGGAGTAGGCAAACTCATCAGCTACGGCACAG
>CADAZW010000098.1:0-1715 GCA_902792555.1 uncultured Bacteroidales bacterium
CTATTCTAATCAACGCTGCTATGCAATAAACATACAACTAACGCAGTCAGAATTGGCTGCATTATGAGTAATCTGTGCCAACATCTATATCATTACCTAAATTTTTCCGTGAGCAAGCGTTTGTTTTGTGGCTTCTCTGCTTTATATCGCGGCTCCTCTGATTTGCATCGTTGTTCCTCTGATTTCCGTCGTGGCTTCTCTGCTTTGCGCTGCGGTTTTCCTGCTTTGCGGCGCTTTTTGTTTTTTGTGGATTGATTTCTCTGCCTTTTTGCTGATAAGTCGTAATTTTGTGCTGATTTCAAATCAGGACAGATGAACAAAGAAATAAAGCCCGTGCTTCGCAAGCAAGCTAACTGGGAAGACCTATACTTCTATCAAAAGGCCAATGTGCTGTATCAGTTGACTTTTGTTTTCACCAAGCGCTTTCTGCCTGCGCATGGCGACCGCACGGTGGACCAGATGGTGCAGGCTGCCCGCTCTGGCAAGCAAAACATAGTGGAAGGCTCTGCCGATGGTGTCACCTCGATGGAGATGGAATTGAAACTCTTGAATGTTGCCCGCAGCAGCATCAAGGAGCTGAAAGAAGACTATGAGGACTATATCACCTCCCGCCATCTGCAGCGATGGAAGTCTGGCCATGAGCGCTACGATGGTATGCTGCGATATTGCAGGAAGCATAATCGCATAGAGGACTATCAGGACTATTTCGAGAAGTGGACTGACGAAGAAATGGCCAATGTCGCGCTGACGCTCTGCCACATGGTGGACAAGATGATGACTACCTACCAGAGGCAACAGGAAGAGACCTTCGTGAAAGAGGGCGGCATCAAAGAGCGCATGACCGCTGCTCGCTTAGGCTACCGCACCAATCAGCGTGAGGAGATAGAGCGACTGAAAAGCGAGTTGGCGGCAGCCAGGCAGAGGATTGCGGAGCTTGAGGCAAAGCTGGTGGGGCAAGGGGAATAGGCTTGCTATAAGTATTCTAGCCAGACTAGTCTATCTAGATTATCTAGCCCCTCTAGAAGGACTAGAAGGGCTAGAAAGTTTGGTTTTGCTATCCGATCAGGCGGAACTATCTCACTATGATTTTCTGGCCGTTGGCAATGTAGATGCCAGGGGCGAAGGGGATGAAGTGTACGCCTTCCACGCGGTCGTTGAATACGCACTGGCCGTCGAGGGTGTAGATCTTGACGTCTTCGGCGCTCTCGCAGGCGAAGCGGATGGCGCCCAGTGTGCCTTCGATGCTGGCGGTCTTGCCCTGGCGCACTGCGTCATAGACATGGGTGATGCCGTCGGCCTCGATGATTTCTGTCTGGCTGTCTTCGCCTA
The DNA here is from genome assembly GCA_902792555.1 of uncultured Bacteroidales bacterium. Lineage (GTDB taxonomy): Bacteria > Bacteroidota > Bacteroidia > Bacteroidales > Bacteroidaceae > UBA6382. The sequence goes on from CADAZW010000098.1 coordinate 1,330, forward strand.
GGTCGAGGGTGAACACGCCCTTGCTCAAGCCCCATGCGTCGCCGTCGGGACCAAAGCCGATGCGGGTGAGGTCGATGGCGTTGGAGGTGCGGTCCTTCACGCTGCCGCCGTCCTGATTGAAGTCATAGTAGGCTACGAGTCCGTTCTTCTCGACAAGGTTCTCGATATCGGTGAGCGGTGCGTTGATAAGGCCTTTCATGGTTGACAGCGACAGCGCCTTGCTCCAGATGCGCAGTTCGTCAATCTGCCCCTTGTAGCCTTCTTCGCCACCGCTCAGGGTGAGTTTGCCCCAGTCGGTGGTGGAGGTGCCGATGCGTATGGAGGGGGAGGCAATGAGTGCTCCGTCGCGATAGAACTTGACGGTGCCGAAGGTGAAGCTGACGGCG
>CADAZW010000098.1:1726-8541 GCA_902792555.1 uncultured Bacteroidales bacterium
CCGGGCAGTACGTAGCCCTCGCCGGAGCTGGCTGTCTTGCCGCCCACGCTTACCGACATCTCGCCGTTGCCGTCGGTGGCAACGGTCACCTGCTCATTCTCCGTGGTCATGCTGAGTGCGCCGTTGGCTTGGTAGGGCAGCATCCACCATTCGACGGTGAAGGCCTTGGTGCCGTCGGCGAAGAGTCCGGCGGTGGTCTCAAGGCGTTCGCTGCCGCCCATCATGAGGCCGTTCTTGCTGTCGGCATTGAGCACCATGAGCATGCCCTGCTCGGTAGCAGTGCTTACTCCGAGGTCGTTGCTGCATTCAAGGGTAACGTCGTAGTAGCCGGGGTGCTTCGGTGTGAAGGAGGAGTTTTGTCCGTGCACCTCATAGTCGTGTTTGCCGTTGGAGAGCTTCCATATCCACGACTCTGGGCTCTGCTTGCTCTCGTCGATGAGGTAGGTGGTCTCGCCGAGCATGATGGTGCTGGGATTGACGCTGAAGGCTACGCGTGGTGCCGACTTGGTGACAGTGACGTAGATGGTCTTCTTGCTCTCGCCGCCGGAGTTTGCTGCCGTGATCGCCGCTCGATTGATTGGCCAGGCTGAAGAGCTCGCCCTCGGCCTGCTCGGTCTGGGCTATGCTGAAGTCTGCCACGGGGGGCTCGGGGCTGAGCACGGTGACGGTGCGCGTGCTGTCAGCGGTATTGCCGTTGGTGTCGACGATGGTGTGGGTGATGGGGTAGGTGCCTGGCTTGTCGAATACGAAGTAGGGACTTACGGAGGTGGCTTCCTTGTTGACTGCGTCGGGAGCCGACCAGCGCCAGTCGACGGCGTTGACCATGGCCGTGGACTTTACTCCGAAGGGCTCGCCTGCGAAGATGGGCTCCTCGGGCAGGGTGAAGGATGCCACGCTGGCCAATATCGGTGCGCTGAGCACGGTGGCATCCTCAAGGGTCTCGGCGGAGCTTACGGCAATGTCGTAGCCGGAGGCGTAGTCCTTGATGTATAGCTTGCCGCCGGCCTCGTAGGTGGTCATGGGGTAGTAGGCCAGCAGGTCGGTCTGGGCTGAGGGCTTGGCTACGGCGAGGCTCTTGTTGCGGTAAATCTCAATCTGACTGAGGGCCTTGGTCCAGATGCGCAGTTCGTCAATCATGCCGTTGAAGGTGCCGTTGGATGTTCCGATGCAGAATCTCTTGAGTGCGGGGATTCCCTGATAGGAGCTGGTGGTGCAGCTGCCTTTCTTCATGCCGTTGACATAGAGGGTGAGCAGGTTGCCGTCCACCACGATGGCTATGTGATACCATTTGTCGGTCTTGATGGTGTTGCTGCTGGTGGTGCAGCGATTGTTGGCATCCCATCCGACATTAATCTGACCGGTGCTGCTGATGCTGAAGAGGAATGAGCCCCATCCTTCGCCAATCTGCTGACTGTTGTTGGCCAGCGATGTGGGATTGATCCAGAATTCGATGGTGCCATGGGGCAGTCCGCTGCTGAGGAGTCCGCTTGCAGAGGCGGTGGCGTTGTCCAGCTTCAGCACCTCGTTGGCCTGGATGGAGATGGGGCTGCCGGCATTGCGGGCGGGAGTGCTCTTGGCAGACTCCACGCGCTTGCCGCGATAGTCATAGGCTGTAGCTACATAGTAGGTGGCATCGGGATCGTCAACGATGTAGGAGTGGCTCATGGCCGGCACTTCGGCCACTTTGTCGCCACCTTTATATATATAGTAGCGTGCGATGTCGTAGCTCGACTTTTTGGGTTCGCTCCAGGAGAGTCGCTTCTGGTTGAGGCTGACATTGAGAGGGGTGTAGAACTGCTGGCCCAGGGAGACGAGGGAGAGCATTGTGACCTTGCCGCCATTGAGTATGGCCACGGTGTCCACCTTGGTGGGAATCTCCAATCCTTCGGGGTCATTGGTGTAGTCCATCAGGGAGAGCTTATAGACGGTTCCTTTGCCGATGGCCTTGCCCTTGCTGCTGATCTTGAGGAAATATTTGAGCGGTTTGCTCAGGTCATAGCCCTCGGTGAGGTCGGTTACATCGTAGCCAAACTCCATGGGCTCGTAGTTCATCCTGCCCTTCCATTTACCCAGCATTGGCACTTCGGGCTCAGGCAGGTTGTTTTCGTCGGTTTCTTTTTTCTGTCCGTTGCCGGCGTAGTCGAAGAAGGGCATTGTCTCTACCTTCTGCGGCTCGAGGGCGGTTGTGTCGGTGCTGACGCCTGCGCTGATGCTTATCTCCGAGCGGCGGCTATAGTCCATCACGATCTTGAACACCCGCTTTGGCTCATAGTCCTTGCGCCAGGTATAGTGGCCGGAGTTCATGGGGACTTGGTTGGTGCCCACTGCGTAACTGTATTTGTAGGGACAGTAGATGAAGCCCTTGTTGCACCAGCCTGCGCCCCATGAGTTGCAGATGATCCACGCACCGACTTCGTTCTTCTCCTTTTCACCGCATACGCCGTTGCCGTCAAGGTCAAACTCTATGCGGTCGTCATAGCCTACTACGGTAAGGGCGTGGTCAAAGGTCTTGCCCCATGCGCCGACATATTTCATACCGGAAACGCCGATGGCGCGGTTGGTGGCTGTGTTGGGAATATCAAGCCAGGTGCCGCCGCTGGCTACGCCTATGCCGCTAACACCGCCGCACCAGAAACTCTCGTCGCCCCAGTGGTTCCAGAGGTACTGCTTCAGCTGCTCGCGGCCTTCTTCAGTGGTCTGATCACGGTCGCAGAATGTGTCGCCGCCAATGGTGCGGTTGAACATTGCGGAGTACCATTTGTCGTAGCCTTGCATCCAGCCGTAGTCGGGGTTGCTGGTGTCCTGCAGACCGAAGGTGTTGCTGTAGGTGCGACCGCCGTAGGTGGGCACGTTGGGTACGCCGTGGCTGTTCATAATCTCATATTTGCCTATGCCGCAATAGGTGTGCAGCCATGTGAAATGGGTGGGCAGTTGATTCTCCTCATAGGAGGCATCGGCATTGCGGTAGGCATTCATCTCAAGCGTCATGGTGTAGCCCACGGCCTGTGCCGAGCCGCACGAGCCGCCACTTTGGTTGAATACCGGCGGGAAATATTTGGTCAACGCATTGTTGATGTGGTCGGGACGCTCGGTGCCATAGCGCGAGCTACGGGCCACACTGCTGCCAGAGGCTTGCCTTACGGTGCTGGAGTAGGTCTTCTCTACCTTGGGGTAGGGATTGGCATCAGGATAAGCTTTATAATCTACGGGCACATCCTGCGCGCTGACGGCGGTGAAGGTCAGTGCAGTTGCGGCTGCAAGCAGCCTGCTCTTGAGAGTGTTTTTCATATCTGTATCTGATTTTGTTTCTTTTCGGACCATTTTCGTGCAAATTTAATTATAAATAGGAATACGCGCGCGAAAACTGATCTGGTTTTGCTAAAAACAGCTATATTTGTAGAAAAATTTCTGCAGATGCGCCCCACCTTGCCATATTTACAACAAAAGTTTGACTATTTCAACGAGCTGTGCTTCGGCGGCCAACTGCCGCAGGTGAGGCTGAGGCTAAGCCGTGCGCGTACTTTCATGGGACAGCTGCGCTATAAGCGCGACCGCAAGCTATGGTTTCGCACTACCTACACAGACCTTATCATTTCAATAAGCACATATCTCGACTTGCCGGAGAGCGAAGTGGAGGATACCCTGATTCACGAAATGATACATCTGCATATTCTGCTCAGTGGCCAGCGCGATACCTCTACTCATGGCGTTCTCTTCCGTGCAAAAATGCGCGAATTTAACGTTAAGTTTGGTCGGCATATCTCCGTCTCTCACCGAACTACGGAACAGGAGCGCAAGCAAGACCAGCGACGCCTCCGGCATCTGCTTTGCGTGTGCCGACTGACCAGCGGCAAAGTGGGCATCACACTGGCACGCCCCTCCAACATTTCGCGCTTCTGGCAGCAGTTGCCGCTGCAGCCAGATGTGGCAGAGTGCAGTTGGTATCTGTCCACTTCCGCCTACCTTAATCGCTATCCTCATCCCCGCACTTTAAAGATTTATTCCATTCCCCCCGATGAACTTAGCGCCATACTTGACGAAGCACGCCCTCTGGTTAGAGAGGGCGGTCATATCTTTGCTGCCAAGAAAGGCTGAATTGTTCGATGAAATCGCTTCTTTATGCGGACTTCGGTGGCTTTACTGCAGATGGAGGATTTCCTTAATTAGGGGAATGACTGTATGGCGGAGCACCTTTTCATTGAGGCGGTGCTCGCCTTCAAAGCGCGTAGCTTGGGTGTAGTGCTTGCGGAAAAGATCGTAGGTGTTGACCGTGGTGTCGTTGATGCCGAAGAGTCCCCAGCAGAGTTCTTGCTCCTCAGGAGTTATGTCCTTAAACTGCTGACGCTCCATCTGATTGAAATGCTGAATGATGTCGCGAGTGATGCGGAAGGTTTTTTGGTTGTCCTTGCGGCGGTTGAGAAATTCATGTTCACCGGTCTTGAGCACTTTGCTTAGTGAGGACATGTTGAATGCTGGATTGACACAGATGCGCTTGAATCCTCGCATCTGCTGGGCATACATGCCGCCCATTGAGGTGCCGATGATGAGGTCGGGCTGCTCCTGACGGCAAAGTTCCTTCAGAAAGGGTAGAGCCTCCTGTGGATCTACGGGAATGTCTGGGGCTATGATCTCAATGTCGGGCATTATTTTTCGCAGGGTCTGCACTGTACCGCTAGCCCCTGATGAAGCGAAGCCGTGAAAGTAGATTATTTTCATTTGATTAAGTGTTATATAGGGGTAAAATGAGCCAAATACGTCTATTTTGGTGGCAAAAGTATGAATTTCTTCTGGTTTTGCCCCTACATTATATATAAAATGAGTAACTTTGCGCGAATTTTTAAGGTTTATAAGAAGTATTATTTAACAAATTTAAGACAGATGAATGTTATTACGAAGACGATCCAACTGCCTGACGGAAGAGAGATAATTATCGAAACCGGCAAGCTGGCCAAGCAGGCCGATGGATCAGCCGTGTTGCGTATGGGCAACACCGTTTTGCTCGCCGCTGTGTGTGCAGCCACTGATGCTGTGCCCGGCACCGACTTTATGCCGCTGCAGTGTGACTATCGCGAGCAGTATGCCGCCGCAGGCCGTTTCCCTGGTGGTTTCACCAAGCGCGAAGGCCGTCCCTCCGACAATGAGATTTTGATTTCCCGACTGGTGGACCGTGCACTCCGTCCGCTTTTCCCGAGCAACTATCACGCTGAGGTGTATGTGAATATCATACTGTTTAGTGCCGACGGCGTTGATCAGCCCGATGCTTTGGCTGGCCTTGCCGCCAGCGCAGCCCTGGCATGCTCTGATATTCCGTTTGAGACTCCTATCTCTGAGGTTCGTGTAGCTCGTGTCAACGGCGAGTATGTAATTAACCCGACCCTGCCTCAGATGAAGGAAGCCGACATGGACCTCATGGTAGCTGCCACCGAGGAGAACATCATGATGGTGGAAGGAGAGATGAAGGAAGTGAGCGAGCAGGATCTGCTTGGCGCTCTCAAGGCTGCCCACGAGGCTATCAAGCCCATGTGCCGCATGCAGGTGGAGCTCAGCAAGGAGCTCGGCACCGATGTGAAACGCGAATACTGCCACGAGGTTAACGATGAGGAGTTGCGTGAGCAGCTGCGTCAGGTTTGCTATCAGCCCGCTTATGATGTGACCAAGCAAGCTCTCGAGAAGCACGCCCGTGCTGAGGCTTTCGAGAAGATCCGCGAGGACTTCAAGGTGGCTTATGCTGAGCAGCATCCCGACCTTACCCCCGAGGAGCTGGAGGAGAAGAACGGTCTCATCGACCGCTATTATAATGATGTAGAGCGTGACGCTATGCGCCGCTGCGTGCTGGACGAGGGAATTCGCCTTGATGGTCGCAAGACTACCGACATCCGTCCAATCTGGTGCGAGGTTAGTCCGCTGCCTATGCCTCACGGAAGTTCTATCTTCACTCGTGGCGAGACTCAGTCGCTCACCACTTGCACCCTCGGCACTAAGCTTGACGAGAAGATGGTGGACGATGTGCTCAACAAGAGCTATATGAAGTTCCTGCTTCACTACAACTTCCCGCCCTTCTGCACCGGCGAGGCTAAGGCTCAGCGTGGTACCGGCCGCCGTGAGATTGGTCACGGTCATCTTGCATGGCGCGCCCTGAAAGATATGATTCCTGAGGATTTCCCCTACACTGTACGTGTGGTTTCGCAAATACTGGAGAGCAACGGTTCGTCCTCTATGGCTACCGTTTGCGCTGGCACCCTCGCGTTGATGGATGCCGGTGTGCCCATTAAGAAGCCCGTTAGCGGTATTGCCATGGGTCTTATCAAGAACCCGGGCGAGGATAAGTATGCAGTGCTTAGCGATATTCTCGGCGATGAGGACCATCTCGGTGATATGGACTTCAAGACCACTGGTACTATCGACGGTCTTACCGCCACCCAGATGGATATCAAGTGCGACGGCCTTAGCTACGAAATTCTTGAGAAGGCTCTTATGCAGGCAAAGGCTGGCCGCGAGCATATCCTCGGCAAGCTGACCGAGACCATTGCAGAGCCGCGTCCCGACTTCAAGCCCCACGTACCCCGTATCGTCGCCTTCGAGATTCCCAAGGAGTTTATTGGTGCTGTCATTGGCCCCGGCGGTAAGATCATTCAGGGTATCCAGGAAGAGACAGGCACCGTCATCACTATTGACGAGGAAGACGGCGTAGGCAAGGTACAGGTGAGCGCTCCCGACAAGGAGAGCATTGAGGCTGGCGTTGCCAAGATCAAGGCCATCGTTGCCCTGCCCGAGGTGGGCGAGGTATACGATGCCAAGGTAATCAGCATTATGCC
>CADAZW010000099.1 GCA_902792555.1 uncultured Bacteroidales bacterium
CTCCGGGCGAAGTGGGCGAGCTGGTCATCACCTCGCTGTGCAAGGAGGCCATGCCTATACTGCGCTACCGCACCCGCGACCTCACCAGCCTTATCTACGAGCCTTGCAAGTGCGGACGCACCGCGGTGAGGATGGGCAAGGTGCTGGGTCGCAGCGACGACATGCTCATCATCCGTGGCGTCAATGTATTCCCCAGCCAGATAGAGACGGTGCTCACCGAGTTCCCCGCCTTCACTCCGCAGTATTTCATCACCGTGGACCGCAAGGGCAACGAGGACACCTTCGACCTCGACGTGGAGCTCCGCGAAGAGTTCTTCTCACCCAACCCCGGCAAGCAGATGCCGTTTATCAAACCGCTCTACGACCGCCTCGTATCGCTCACCGGCATCAAGCCCAACATCCATATCCAGCCGCCTAACACTATCCAGCGCTCCACCGGCAAGGCCAAGCATGTGAATGACAAGCGTGACTTCCGCAACTGGATGGAGGGGAAGTGATTTAAAAATTGAAAAGTTGAAAAGTTAAAAGATTAAAATATTAAAATATTAGAAGGTGTTTGATAAAGAAGTTGTAACCAAAATCATCGACCAGATGGGGCTTGGCGACTTTTCGCAAGCCACCATCCGCGATATTCAGGCCCTGTCGCGCCAGCTGGAGGAACAGACCGGCGAGCCCGTCATCCATCTGGAGATGGGAGTGCCGGGACTGCAGCCCTCGCAGATAGCACTGCAGGCTGAGCAAGAGGCATTGGCCAACGGCTGTGCCACCATCTATCCCCCCAACGGCGGCATACCACGCCTGAAGGAGGCCGCCTCAAAGTTCGTCAAGGCATTTATCAATGTTGACGTGGCTCCCGAGGCCTGCATACCCACCACGGGCAGCATGCAGGGCACCTTCGCCACTTTCACCGCCTGGCATCACGCCATGCCGGAGAAGGACACCGTGCTGCTGATACAACCGGGATTCCCTGTGCAGACCACGCAGTGTGATGTGATAGGCCTAAAGCACATTGGCCTCGACATCTACAACTATCGCGGGCCAAAGCTGATAGAGAAGCTCGACGAAATCCTTTCCGCCGGCAACATCTGCGGAATAGTCTACAGCAACCCCAACAATCCGTCGTGGGTATGCTTCAACGAGCAGGAGCTAGAGGGAATAGGGCACCTCGCCACCAAACATGACGTAATCGTGCTGGAAGACCTCGCCTACTTCGCCATGGACTTCCGCCGCGACCTCTCCCACCCCTACGAGGCTCCGTTCCAGGCCACCGTGGCACGCTACACCGACAACTACATGCTCGCCGTCTCAGGCAGCAAGGCGTTCAGCTATGCCGGCCAGCGCATAGGAGTGATGTGCATAAGCAACAAGCTCTACCACCGCGTCTATGTCAACATGCAGGAGAAGTTTGGCGTGGGCGAGTTTGGCAATTTCTTCTCCAACCGCCTGATGTACACCTTCTCCAGCGGCACCACCCACAGCGTGCAACACGCCATGGCAGCCCTGATGGAGGCCGCCGTCAGCGGCAGCTACAATTTCCTCGACGACGTAAAAGAGTATGGCCGCAGAGCCAAGTTTATGAAAGACGTGCTGCTCAGCAACGGGTTCTACCTCGTGTATGACAACGACATGGGTGCCCCGCTTGCCGACGGCTTCTATTTCACCGTGCAGTATCCCGGCATGAACGACCTGCAGCTAACCCGCCTGCTGATGTACTACGGCATAGCCGTCTATCCGCTCGACACCATGGGCAGCCAGCAGCAGGGAGTACGCATCTGCACCTCCTTCTTCTCACGTGAACAGGAACCGCTATTCAAACAACGCATCGAACAATTCCACAAAGACAATGGACAATAAATCACCCTATCTGCATCCGCAATACGAGACCTTGTCTCGTGAGGAAATCAGCAAGTTGCAGGCAGAGCGCCTGCAAGCCACCGTAAGGCACTGCATGAACGTACCGTTCTATCAGCAGAAGTTCAAGGATATGGGCATCACACCCGACGACATCAAGACTGTCGACGATGTGCGAAAACTGCCCTTCACCACCAAGCAGGACCTGCGCGACACCTACCCCTTCGGCATGGCTGCCGTACCACTGCGCGACTGCGTGCGCCTTCATTCATCCAGCGGCACCACAGGCAATCCCACCGTCATCCTGCATACGCAGAAAGACCTTGACGAATGGGCCAACCAAGTGGCGCGCAACCTGTGGATGGTAGGCCTCCGGCCCGATGATGTGTTTCAGAACTCCAGCGGCTACGGCATGTTCACCGGCGGACTGGGCTTCCAGTACGGAGCCGAGCGCCTGGGCATGCTCACTGTGCCCGCTGCCGCCGGCAACTCGCTACGCCAGATTAAGTTTATGAAAGACTTCGGCACCACAGCCGTCCACGCTGTGCCCAGCTATGTCACCCGCCTTTACGAAGTGATGCAGGAGCAGGGCGTTGACCCTCGCCGCGACACCAAGCTGCGCGTGCTGGCCATAGGCGCAGAGCCCCACAGTGAGGAGCAGCGCCAGCGCATTGAGCAGATGATGGGCGTCAAGGCCTACAACTCATTCGGCATGAGCGAGATGTGCGGACCGGGCGTTGGCTTTGAGTGCCCCGAGCAGAATGGTCTACACTTCTGGGAAGACTACTACATAGTAGAGATAGTCAATCCAGAAACCCTCGAGCCAGTGCCTGACGGCGAGATTGGCGAGCTCGTGCTCACCACCCTGTGCCGCGAGGCAATGCCGCTGCTGCGCTACCGCACCCGCGACCTGACCCGAGTGCTGGGCCGCAGCTGCCCCTGCGGACGCAACCATGTAAGGCTAGACCGTATGCGTGGCCGCAGCGACGATATGATGGTGCTGCGCGGAGTCAACATCTTCCCCATCCAGATTGAGAAGATACTGATGACATTCCCCGAGCTGGCCAACAACTACCTCATAACCCTCACCACCGACGATGACAACGACAACATGACCGTGGAGGTGGAGCTGGCAGAAATGTTTACCGACGACTTTGGCCGCCTGCAGAAGCTCAACAAGGACATCACCCGTGCCCTCAAGGATGAGATACTGCTCACTCCCCGCGTAAAGCTCGTGGCCAAGGGCACTCTACCCGTCAGCGAAGGCAAGGCTGTCCGCGTGGTTGACAAGCGCAAGGTATATCAGTAAAACTGAAAAATTGAAGAATTGAAAAATGGAAATTCCGTTCTTCCATTCTTCAATTCTTAAATTCTTCCACTCTACTTCGGTTCCTAAATCAAAATAGTAAATTGTAAATTGTCAAATCGTTAAATCAATATGACTATCCATCAACTCTCCGTTTTCATAGAGAACAAGACGGGTCGCCTTGTCAAGGTGCTCAACGTGCTCAAGGAGGCAGGCATACAGATTATAGCCTCCACCGTATCGGACACCGTGGAATATGGCCTCTATCGCATCATCTGCGACAAGCCCACCCAGGCATACCGACTGCTGCGCGAGCAGGGCATCGGCGTTACGATGAACGACGTGTTTGCCATCCAGATAGACAACGCCCCCGGTCAGGCAGCCCAGCTGTTTGAGACATTCAGCAAGGCTGATATCAACATCAGCTACATGTACTCTTTCATGCTCAAGGGCAAAGGCATCATCATCTTCCGCACCAGCGACACCGAAAAAGCCCGCGAAGTGATAAGTCTCAACAAGATCAACTTTATCAGCGAAGAAAACCTCACACAAGTAGTGTAGTGCAATCTTAACCACGTTTCGATTAAGCCAAGAAAGCCTGCTTCGTGGTATGGCAGAGAATAACTAAAATATCGCGAGCCGTAGCAGCATAGTCGTGCCGTCTCAAAAAAGTCAGAAGGCTTTTTAAACATGGGTGCAATAAGCGAAGACGAGAGCATAGCGGCAAACGTGGTTGCAAAGTAACAAACCCATTTTCAATACCTCACCTACTTATGATTATCAAAATCCTATTAGTTCTTGTGTTCTTCGCCATCATGATAGGCGTAGGACTCTACTCTCGCAAACAGGCGAACAGTGTTGACGGCTTCGTCCTAGGAGGCCGTCGCGTAGGCCCGTGGCTCACCGCCTTCGCCTACGGAACCAGCTATTTCAGTGCCGTAGTCTTCATTGGCTATGCCGGCCAGTTTGGCTGGAAATACGGCCTGTCCAGCACATGGATAGGCATCGGCAATGCCCTTATCGGCAGTCTGCTGGCTTGGATGGTGCTTGGCAAACGCACCAAGCAGCTAACCCAGCACATCGACTCGCGCACCATGCCCGACTTCTTCGGCATCCGCTTCAGCAGCCAGAATCTGCGCATCGTGGCATCGATAATTGTGTTTATATTCCTCATACCATACACCGCGGGTGTGTACAAAGGAATATCCACCCTCTTTGAGATGGGCTTCGACATTTCCTATGAATACTGCGTAATAGCCATGGCCCTGCTCACCGCCGTCTATGTCATCCTTGGCGGCTATAAGGCCACGGCCATCAACGACTTTGTGCAGGGCATCGTAATGCTCTTCGGCATAGTAGTAGTCATCCTGGCCGTCATCAATAGCCAGGGCGGCTTCACGGCAGCCGTGGGCAAGCTGGCAGAACTGCCCGCCGACGGAGCCACTGAGGCCGGGAGCGGCGGCTTCGCATCGTGGTTCGGCCCCGATCCGTGGAATCTGCTCGGAGTGGTCATCCTCACCTCCCTCGGCACCTGGGGCCTGCCCCAGATGGTCGGCAAGTTCTACTCCATCACCGACGAGAGCGCCATCCGCCGCGGCACCATCATCTCCACCCTCTTTGCCATCGTGGTGGCAGGCGGATGCTACTTCCTTGGCGGCTTCGGCCGACTGTTTGACAGCCCCGCCATCTACAACGCCGACGGCAAGATAGCCTTCGACAGCATCGTGCCCTCCATGCTCAATACCCTGCCCGACGTGCTCATCGCTCTCGTAGTGTTGCTGGTGCTCTCAGCATCGATGAGCACCCTGGCATCGCTGGTGCTCACGTCCAGCTCCACCATGACCCTCGACCTCATCTACCGCGACAAGAAAGCCAACTCTCAGGAGGTACGCAGCGGAGAGATTGACGACACCGTGGAGGGCGACATCGAGCGCCGCAAGGTTATCGTTATGCGCGTGCTAATCGTATTCTTCATCGCCATCTCCCTGCTCATAGCCCTCAATCCGCCAACCTTTATCGCCCAGCTCATGGGCATCTCATGGGGCGCACTGGCCGGAGCATTCCTGGCTCCCTTCATGCTAGGCCTCTACTGGAAGGGCGTCACCCCTGCAGCCGTGTGGGCTTGCTTTATCTGGGGCGTAGGCCTCACCGTGGTCAATATGCTCACGGGCAATGCCATAGCCAACCCCATCAACTGCGGAGCCATCGCCATGGTGGGCGGTTTCCCCGTGGTATGGATAGTAAGCCTCTTCACACGCAAGATGGACAAAGAGACAGTCAACAATATGTTCAAATGCTTTAAGAAACAATAAACATTCAATATTAAAATGAAAAAGTCAATCCTTCTTTATTCTCTGTTCTCCGTTCTCTGTTCTCTGACCTTAACAGTCAATGCTCAGACCAACGCCGCCGCAGACCTGCTCAAGACCTTCACCGACCGCATAGAGATACACGGCTATGCCCAGGGTGGCTACGACTACAATACCACAACCAACGAAAACTCCTTCAACTTCAAGCGCACCGTAGTCTGGGCCAAGGCCAAGATTACCGACAAGTGGTCGTTCCTCTTCATGCACGACTTCAACTCCAAGCCGCTGGAGTACTACACTGACTTCCGTCCGTGCAAGGCCATAGGATTCCGCATGGGACAGTTTAAGAACTCCCTCACCCTGGAGAACCCCATGTCGCCCTCCAAGGTAGAGCTCATCGACATCTGCTCACAGGGCGTCACCTACCTCACCGGCTGCGGCAGCGACCCGCTCTTCGGCAGGCACACAGGCCGTGACCTCGGCCTCCTCATCTATGGAGAGCCGTTTAAGGGATTTACCTATGAACTCGGCATCATGAACGGCCAGGGCATCAACAACCGCGACCTCAACAAGTCGAAAGACCTCATCGCCAAGCTCAGCTATAAGCTCTGCGACCCCCTCACCGTCGTTGCCACCGGACAGATAGGCCACGGTCACGCCATCGCCGACTCCGAGGTCAACCCCTACGTACATGAGGGCGACAACTATCGCCGCCACC
>CADAZW010000100.1 GCA_902792555.1 uncultured Bacteroidales bacterium
CCGGATTCTAAGAAGAGAGCAATCTCTATTGAGGTGGGAATGCAGAACTCCGGATTGGCCAGCAGTCTGGCTGCCATTCATTTTGTGGCTTATCCTTTGGCTGCTATTCCAGGGGCCATCTTCAGTGTGTGGCACAATATAAGCGGGGCATTAGTGGCGCGCCTATTCGCAAGAGAGGATAATTTGTCCAAAGCAGACCAAGACTAGTCGCGAGCAGCCTAAAAAAATAAATCCGAGCAAGTGAACACTAACTCGGATTTTGTTTTAGGCACAATGGCCATCATTTGTTGTTTGTGCGCCTGATAGGACTCGAACCTACACGACCTGAGTCACCAGATCCTAAGTCTGGCGCGTCTACCAATTTCGCCACAAGCGCTTAAAAAATATTTTGTCAAATTGTCAGCTATGTAATATGTCATCGTAGGGTAGGTGAGAAACCTACTATTTCGCGGACTTCGCACAGTGTCTTTGCTGCTGACTCGCGTGCACGCTCAGCACCGTCACGGGCAATACGCTCCAGCAGGGTGTCGTCGGTGCTGTACTGCTGTATGCGCTCTCTAATAGGACCAATGATGCGACACAGGTCTTCTGCGAGCTGCTTCTTTAGGTCGCCGAAACGGATGGTGCAGTTGTTCCACTGTTCCTCAAAATATGCGTTAATCTCGGGTGAGGAGCATATTTGGAGGAAGGTGAAGAGATTTTGTATGCATTCAGGCTTCTCAGAGCAGGGTTCGGTGGGACCGCTAACAGTGAGTGCTTTCTTTACTTTTTTTGTGATGGTGGTATCGTCGTCGCAGAGATAGATGCAGTTGCCGTCACTCTTGCCCATCTTGCCGCTACCATCGAGACCGGGTATCTTGACGGCCTGAGCAGCATAGGTGAAGTCTTGGGGCTCAGGGAAATATTCTACACCATATATATTATTAAAGCGACGCGCACACTTACGCATCATCTCCATATTCTGCTGTTGGTCCTTACCTACTGGCACCTTGACGGCACGGTGTTGCAGTACATCGGCGGCCATAAGGGTGGGGTAGGTGAATAGACCTGCATTTACATTATTAGGCTGCTGGCGTGCTTTCTCCTTGAAGGTCGTGACGCGGCCAAGTTCACCCAGATAGGCATTCATGTTGAGATAAAGGTATAGCTCCAAGGTCTCACGTACGTCACTCTGTATGTAGATGACGGCCTTTTCGGGATCTATGCCGCATGCCAGATATTCTGCGAGTATCGTCTTCACACTGCGGCGAATGTCCTCCGGCTTGGGCTGGGTGGTAAGAGAGTGCCAGTCGGCAATAAAGAACATACAGTCGTAGTCATCCTGCATTTTAACGAACGACTTGACGGCTCCAAAATAGTTGCCGAGGTGGAGATTGCCAGTAGGGCGAATACCTGATACTACTTTTTCCATTTTATTTGCTTGTTGAGCCGAAGGCGGGACTCGAACCCGCGACCTACGCATTACGAATGCGTTGCTCTACCAACTGAGCTATTTCGGCGATAGCGGCTGCAAAGGTAATAAAATTATTGAATATCTAGCGCTGCACTCTGAACATTTTTTATATCCAAGTAAGATTATTTGAGATTTAACCACGCTTGGTGATGGGAGCGCACAGCAAACTACGCGGCATCGTGGTCACTATGGCATAGCGACAGATGAAACGGTTATTGGTTAACGGCTTTCACTCGATCATCTCGGGGGGGAGTGGGCGCATATTGTAGTTGGAGGCCATGGTTCGTCCGTAGGCTCCTGCGGAGAGGATGGCTATGATATCGCCGCGCTTCATCTCGTGAAGACGTATCTGGGAGGCGAAGACATCGCTGCTCTCGCATATAGGACCAACTACATCATAGGTGTGGAGTGGGCGATGTTCGTCGCGGCCGGTGAGGTTGATGATCTTGTGGTGGGCCTGATATAGGGCGGGGCGTATGAGCTCTGTCATGCCAGCATCGAGGATGGCTATGTCGTGGCCTACGGCCTGCTTGACATATAGGCAACGGCTTATGAGCCTGCCGCACTGGGCGCTGAGGGCTCTGCCGAACTCGAAGTGGAGCTCTTGGCCAGGACGCAGCTTAAGATTATCGGCGTAGGCTTGGTAGTAAGCCTTGAAATTGGGAATGGGGTTGGATTCGGGGTCGTCGTAATCTACGCCAAGGCCGCCGCCTACATTGATGGAGATAGTATCGGTTATGCCTGCGGCCTCCATTCGGTCCTGTATTTGATTGATGAAGCGGGCGAGGTGGGCAAAGGGCGTCATATCAAGCACTTGGGAGCCGATGTGGAAGTGGAGGCCGAGGTAATGGGTGTTACTCAGATTGTGTGCGAGCTGGATGGCCTCGAGGGCTCTGATGAGTGATACTCCGAACTTATTCTCGTCCAGCCCGGTGGTGATGTGTGCATGGGTGCCGGCATCGATGTTGGGATTGACGCGAATGGCTATCCTGGCTACCTTGCCGCAACTGGCGGCTATCTGGTTGATTACCTCCAGTTCGGGGATGCTCTCAATATTGAAGCACCCGACTCCTGCCTCAAGGGCGAGTCTGATCTCACTATCGGTCTTACCCACGCCGGCAAACATAATTTTTTCTGCAGGTATGCCGCAGCTGATGCAGTGGGTTATCTCAGCGCCGCTGACGCAGTCGGCTCCTAGCCCGGCCTTGGCGGCAATGGTGATGAGGTCACGATTGTTGTTGCTCTTGACGGCAAAATGGATGTGGGCGTTGGCTATCCGCGAAGACTCGGCAATCGCTGCCTCTACGGTGCGGGCAAATAGGGCTGTGTCGTAGGTGTAATAGGGGGTATGCATGGGAGTTAGGAGTTAGGAGTTAGGAGTTAGGAGTTAGGAGTTAGGGAATTCCTTTACTCCGCCTATAATATTGGAGGATTTGTTCTATAGGGGAGTTGGAGGGATTTGTTTTTACTGAAATAGGTTTTTACTGAGTTCCTTGAGGGCTGTTTGCTTGTCCTCCTGATTGATGAGGAAGGAGATGTTGTGTTCGCTGCCGCCAAAGGATATCATACGGATGGGTATGTTGCGCATGGCATTGGTTATGGTTGACTCAAAACCGATGTTCTTGCTGCGCAGGTCGCCAACGACGCAGATTATGCACATGTCGCGGTCGACGACCACAGTGCCATATTGCTTGAGGTCGTCAACGATGTTAGCAAGATAGTCGGTGTTGTCGATGGTCATGGAAATACCTACCTCAGAGGTGGTGACCATGTCGATGGGAGTGTTGTAGGTCTCGAATATTTCAAACACCCTGCGCAGGAAGCCTGTCTGGGCGAGCATGCGGGTGCTGACTATCTTGACGGCGGTGATATCATCCTTGGCTGCCACGGCCTTGATTTGGCCTGGGTCGAAATGGTTGTCGATGAGGGTGCCCTCGGCCTCGGGCTCCATGGTGTTGAGCAGTCTCACGGGTATGCCTGCGGCCTTGGCGGGCAGCACGCAGGTGGGGTGGAGAATCTTGGCCCCGAAATAGGCCAGTTCGGCAGCCTCCTCAAAATGGAGATGGCGCACGGGCTTGGTGCCTTCTACATAGCGCGGATCATTGTTGTGCATGCCGTCGATATCGGTCCATATCTCGATGACGTCGGCTTTGATGGCTGCGCCGATGAGCGAGGCCGTGTAATCGGAGCCGCCCCGCTGCAGATTGTCAATCTTGCCCTCGTGGTTAAGGCAGATGAATCCCTGGGTGATGAAATATTGTGTGCCAGCATTGGCCTCCAGCATTGGCATGAGGTTGGTGCGCAGATGGTTGAGGTCGGGCTCCTTGTCCTCGCTGATACGCATGAAGTCGAGGGCGTTGAGCAGTTTGGCCTTGATACCCTGTTCCTTGCAATAGTTGGCCACCATGTTGGTGCTCATTATCTCACCCATGCTGACTATGTCCTTCTCCATCTGTGGGGTGAAATCGCCCTTGGTGTACTCAAGCAGTTTGGCGAAGATGTGGTCTTGGAGGAACTGGAGGGTCTGCTCTTTCATTTGAGGGGTGGAGTATAGCATATCCACCTGGGCCTTATATCTGAGGTGGAGCTTGCCTATCAGTGCGGCAGCGCTCTCTTTGTTGCCTTTGGCGAAATAATCAGATATCTCCAGCAAGGCGTTAGTGGTGCCTGACATGGCCGAGAGCACTACAAGACTGCATTCGTTGGCGGTGACGAGCTTCACCACTTCCTTCATTCTTTGAGCTGTGCCGACTGAGGTGCCGCCGAATTTCTGTACTTTCATATGGGAGTTAGAAGGGATTGTTAACTAATCAATTATCAATGATCAACTGCTTGTCGCAGCATTTGAATACGGTGGCGTTGTCTACCAGGTCAAGCAGCTGGAGGTTATGAGAGGACATGATGACGGCAGTGCCTTCATGGCGTATCTCGTTGAGCAGATTCACGATGCTGGTGCTGCTCTCAATGTCGAGGTTGCCGGTGGGTTCGTCGGCAAGGATAATCTTGGGCTTGTTTAGCAGGGCTCGGGCAATGGCTACCCGCTGCTGCTCGCCGCCTGAGAGCTCATAGGGATACTTGTCGGCCTTGTCAAGGGTGTCAACCTTGCTGAGCACCTCCTGGATGCGGGTCTGGATGGACTGCTTATCCTTCCACCCCGTGGCCTTCAGCACAAACTCCATGTTTTTTTGCACTGTGCGGTCAGTAAGCAGCTGGAAGCTCTGAAAGACCATGCCGAGCTGCTTGCGAAGCTCAGGCAGCTGCTTTGCCTTAATCTTAAGCATATCGAATCCAAGTACTGTGGCCTCGCCGACGGATGGGCGCAGCTCGCCGTAGATGGTGCTTAGCAGTGTTGACTTGCCACTGCCTACCTTGCCGGTGATAAAAACATAGTCACCCTCGTTAACGGTTAGGTTGACATTTTTGAGTATTACGGCATCATCGTGCCTGATCTCGACGTTATTATAATGGAGTAGCATGATTTTGATTTACGATTTTGCAATTTACAATGTACAATTAATTCAGTGTTTCTTCCAGCCGGGATTGTGTCGCACTTGCAATTCACGGGCAAGGTCTTCTATGCGCAGGCCTTTGGCTGTGAGCAGTACAATGAGGTGATAGAAGAGGTCGGAACCTTCATATACTAATCGTTCGTTGGTGCCGTTGCATGCCTCAATGACTGCTTCAAGGGCCTCTTCGCCGACTTTCTGTGCCATACGGTTGAGTCCGTCTTTGAAAAGTGAGGTGGTGTAGGAACCTTCAGGCATTTCCTCATGGCGTTTCTCAATGAAATTCTGCAGTTCGCTAAGAAAGAGCAACGGGTTGGCTTCATTCTTTTCTCCCCAGCAGGTGTCGGTGCCTTTGTGGCATGTGGGGCCTTCGGGGTTGACAAGCACCAGCAGGGTGTCCTGATCGCAGTCCACCTTGATATCAACTAGGTGCAGGAAGTGGCCGCTCTCCTCGCCTTTGGTCCAGAGTCGCTGTTTGGTACGGGAATAGAAGGTAACCTTCTTTTGTTCAATGGTCTTGCGGTAGGCTTCTTCGTTCATGAAGCCTAGCATCAGCACTGTCTTGGTAGTGGCGTCTTGGATGATTGCCGGCACAAGGCCGCCCATCTTTTGGAAATCAATTGGGGGCATAGGAGTTAGGAGTTGGGAGTTAGGAGTATCCTTGTTGTTATTTTATTATAGTCTTACGTTTATGCCGTTATTGCGAAGGAATTGCTTGAGTTGGGAAATTTTTATCTCTCCGTAGTGGAATACGCTGGCTGCCAAAGCGGCATCGGCCTTGCCCTCCTTGAACACATCGCGAAAGTCCTCCATCTTTCCTGCACCGCCGCTGGCTATGATGGGAATGGAGAGCTTTTCTGATAGCTTGGCCAGGGGCTCATTGGCAAAGCCGTGCTTTACGCCGTCGTGATTCATGCTGGTGAAGAGTATCTCGCCAGCTCCGCGCTGTTCTACCTCCCTGGCCCAATCATACAGGCTGTGTTCTGTAGGCACCCGCCCTCCGTTGATGTAGCACTGCCAATGGCCGTCAATCTCCTTGGCATCAATGGCCACTACGCATACCTGTGATCCGAAATGGCTGGCAATCTCGTTGATGAGTTGCGGATTGCGCAAGGCGGCAGAGTTGATGCTCACCTTGTCGGCACCGGCATTAAGCATTGTGTCAACATCCTTCAGTTCGTTTATGCCGCC
>CADAZW010000101.1 GCA_902792555.1 uncultured Bacteroidales bacterium
GTGGGCAGGCGGAAACGCTCACCTGTAAGCTGGTTGAGCTTTGTGATAAAAGACTTGCAATCATCCCAGCTGACATTCTCCACAGGCAGGTTGTCGCCCTTGAACCTGCTCGGGTTGTTGTCCATAACGGCCTTCCACAGGGCCTGAGTAACCTCCGTCTGACCGATGTAATAGCTGCTCAAGGTAACATTGTGTACAGGTTTTTCGTCATATTCTCCATCATTGCTGCCCATCTGGAATGTGCCGCCCTGAACAGGTACCATCGTAAAGTTTACACCATTAACGGTGAATGTCTTTGCGCCAGTTACAGAAATCGGTGCCGGATTCACCCTCTGCGTCGTTGGCCTGGATGACTGCGAGGACTGTCTATGTGAGCGGTTGGCCGGCGTCCTCGGTTTGACGTTGGGCTTCGACATAGGCTTCGTCGGCCTGGTAATCTTTGGTGGTTTCTGCGGGGTGCTGTTGGTTGCTACCATCGCTGTGGGCAGCAATACTGACAGGGCTATCAGATAAACAAATAACTTTTTCATAACTTATTTCGCGATTTCAATTATTCAATTTTTCAATTTTTCATTTTTTCATTTTATATTTCTCCTATTATGTTTCCATTCTTGTCATACCACTTTCCTTTGGCAGGCCCACCGTCTTTGTATGTACCAACGAAGTAGCTCCCATCCGAAGCGATTGTATATTTTCCCTCATAGTAGGTGTTGTCGCGGAATTCTCCCTCAAAGGTGTCTCCGTCTTCATTTTTATAGTAGGCATCCTTGCCGCTAATATCACCGTGCTCAAACGGGCCAAGATAGTAGCTGCCGTCGCTGAAGAAAGCCATTCCCTGACCGTTGGGAAGTCCGTCGGAGTCTGTTTCTCCTACATATTCGCAATCTCCGAAAGCAGTGGTAACATTCAGTGTATCAGGAGACGTGACAGGAGAGCCGGAACTGTCATCACCGACAGCACTGCTACCGCTGCATCCCTTGGTGCCAAGAAGGATTATCGCCAGCAGCAAGACAATGACTGCGCCCCCTATTATCACCCACTTCATTTCTGAGTTCTTTTTAGGCTTGCCTTTAGGTTTTGCCTCCGGCTCTCTGGCGGGATTAGGAGTCGGCGGCGTAGGCAGCGAAGTCTGGGGCTTGTCTTTTGGCCGTATGATTGTCTGCTCTGTCTCTTCCTGAGTGATTCTGTTCTGCACATCCTGCACCGACTGCGGACGCTGGGCGCGGTTGGTGTTCATCAGCCAGAGCACCAACTGACGCATCTGTCCGCTGATGTTTTCAGGCATGGGCAAGGCAAGGTGCTTGTCGGCACTGATATCGTCGTCGATGTCGGTCGGCAGTGACGGCTTCTTGCCGCTGAGGAGATTATACAGAGTGGCGCCGAGAGAGTAGAGGTCTGTCCACGGTCCGAACTTGTCGAGGTTCTGCTCCATCTGCTCGCGGGGCGCGAAGCCGTTGGTGTAGCTCACGGCAGTGCTGGTGGTGATGCCCCCCTTGGCGGTAAGCTGCTTAGAGGCTCCGAAGTCGATGAGTTTCACGGTGCCGTGCTTGTCCACCATGATGTTGGCAGGCTTCAAGTCGAGATGCCAGATGCCGTGATCATGCACCGTGCTCAGTGCATCCAGCACCTGCGGCAGCAGGCTCCACACCTCGTCCTCGCCCATCGGCTTTGCCGTGCGCTTGAGCCGCTCGCTGAGATTCTCGCCGTCCACATAGTCCATCACATAGTAGGCTGTGCCGTTCTCCTCAAAGAGGTCATGCACCCTCACCAAGTGGTCATTGTGCAGCTTACGGAGGCGGCGGGCCTCCTTCTTAAACTTCTCGCGCTGCTCTCCAAACTGCTCCGTATTGTCGCTATTGCTCACAGAGACAGTGGTCTGGTTTTCGTCCCTCTGGCTCACGCCCTTCATGAAGAACTCCTTGATGGCCACGCGCTCGTCGAACTCCACGTTGGTGGCTACGTAGGTGTTGCCGAATCCTCCACTGGACAGGTAGCTGTCTATCCTGTATATCCCTCTCAGGATGGTGCCCACGCGGAGCATGCTCTTATTGTTGATATTGTCTTGCATTGTCTGATTCTATTTGGAGAAGCGTAACATGTAATCTTAAAGATAATAAATCTCAAACCTCAAATCTCAAACCTCAAATCTCAAAGGTATTCCTTGGGAATAATGTTTAGTTGGTTGTAACGCGACTTGGATTCCTCGTTAGTGAGGGTATCTTCCTCGTCGTCGGTCAGGGTTACCTTCCTGACATGTATTATATAAGCCGAGTGATTGTCATGATTGTTGGCGGTGATGCCTATGAGGTAGCTACGAATCTCCTCGTCGCTGCCGCCGGAGGAGAAAATGTCGAGTATCTCCTTGTTTGCCAGCTGCTCCAGCAATCCGTCGGAGCATAGCAGGAAATAGTCGCCTGCTGCCACGTCGGTGATGTGTATGATATCAGCCCTGCTGCGATTATCCTCGCCCGGCATCATGGCTCGGGTGACGATATTCTTCTGCGGATACGCCAGCATCTCCTGATAGGTTATCTCTCCTGACTGGAACAGCTCGAAAGCCACCGAGTGGTCACGACTGATATATTTGATTCCTTCTCCGGGACGGATATGGTATATCCTGCTGTCGCCCATGTGGGCAGCGGTAATGCCGCCCTTGTGCAGATAGAGAAGCGTAAGGGTTGTTCCCGGTTTGCGGGCAGAGTCATTATCCAAGGCGTCCAACTCGCAGTAGGCATACTCGAGAGCCGAACGCAGCATATCGTCATTGAACGGGGCATCAGGATTCACGTTCTTGCGAAACCAAAGTCCCAAGGCATTGCAAACGGTTGCACTTGCCAGCTCTCCATTGTCATGCCCTCCCATGCCGTCACATACCATGAAGAGGCGGTCCTCCGCTGTTGCCTTGCCTATAGGAGGCCAAATGCTATCCTCCTGATTGAGGCGCTGACCTAGCTCCTGTATAGGCATCGGTGTGTAGATGTCGAATACCATCTTGAAAAAATTAGAATTGAAGAATGGAAAAATTGAAAAATGGAAAAAATGAAAAGTTGAAAAATGGAAAAATGGAATTTCATTTCTTCCATTCTCAAACTATTCATTAAACATTCACATTTTTATTGTTTGTATATAACCGTAGTGTTACCCATTGTAATGCGGCTGTCATCCATCAGGCGCACTTCGTCGCCGGGTTCAAGAGTCTGTCCGTCAACAGCTATCTCATTCTTGTTCTGATAGCCACTAAGCACCGCCTTCATCCCGCCGTCGGCGAGAGCAGTTACCATGACAACGGCATGCTGGCGGCTCATGTAATGATCAGAAGTCTCAATCTGTGTGGTAGCCGTTGACGACAGAGCCTTGCGCCCTATTACATTGCGCCCTTCACTGAGCTGATACTCCTCGCCGCCATAGATCAGGCGCGGACGGCATTGCAGGTTCTTTTTGACTCCATATACCGTGGTTGGTTCTTCTGCTGTGTCCTGGGCGAATGAAACCTGTAATCCTACCCCGCATCTTGGGCAACGGAATGTTTTTATTGTTTCGCCATTGCTGTTGCGAACATCAAGAACAACTCCGCACTTTGGGCAACGAATTCTTTTTACCTCCATGCTTTTGTTAACGGTTATTGATTATTGGTTAACGGTTATTGGTAAGCACTATCTCCACTTTAGTATTACCATATTGTCATTGAAATTACCCCACATCACAGGGTGCTGACTATTGTCGGTAGCTTCAATCACTCCTTTATGCACAAACTCATATAGCTCCCGGGCAGTGATGACACGATCTTTATTCTTATCTGCTCCACCCCTTAGTCCTCTTTCAAGGTAAATGGTGAAGACACTGTTGCTGAAAGAAGATTCCTTTGAAGGCTCATTGCTGCGCGAAGAGAGGAAGAACATCACATCCTTTGACGAATATTTCTTACCTCGCTGCTTGCTGCTACGCATCTTGCCGGAGAAGCAAGCGTCGGCCATCACCATCTTACATGAAGCCTTGCTACGCCGCATAACTTCCACTATCTGCTTGTATGAGAGCAATCCATCGTAGCATAAAAAATAGCCTGGCGTGCCATGACCGCTGAAAAAGAGGACAATCCTATCGGCAGATGTAGCCTTAGCAAAGAGGGCGTTTAGCTGGCTTATCACTTTAGCGCGTGTAGCATTGCTGTCTGTCAGTTTCGCCACCTCACACCCACCGTTAGCTCGATACAGCTTGGCCATTGTGTTGGCGTCATTAGCGCTGACGCGCAAATCATCATTGTTGCCCGGGTAGTTGGAAATGCCGACACAAACGACATAGTTGGTTGCCCCGGCGCCAAGGCCGAAGGCAATCAACCATATTAATATAAATAGGTGGCGTTTCATATTTAAAGTTGAAATATTGAAAAACTTCTACAAGATTGAAAAATGGAAAAATTGAACTTCAATTCTTTAACTCTTCAACCTTTCAATTCTAATTCCATTCTTAAATTCTTCAATTCTAATTAAGCTCTTCAATTTTTCCTTCGGCTTAGACATCGACTACAGCATCATTCATATAGTCGGGCATGTCCGGAGCCACGTCAGGATTCTGAACAAGCGAAGGATCTTCATTCTCCGGCATGTTTGCCGAACAGCAATCTTCCTCTTGCTGAGTGCTAACCTCACAGATGTCCCCCACAGTAGCCATATTGCCCTCGTCGTCGAGTACGACATCAGAAGCACTGATATCACCAGAGTCATCGACATCAACAATAGCAACATCAGGCTCTTCATCTGCATTAACATCGTATGCCACAGCAAAATGGCCTTCTATCTCACCGGTACCTACTATGCGCACGCCATCCAGCTCGAATTTTTCTAATTCAGCATCATTAACAACATTAACACTGGGATCTGTGTCACTCTCCTGCTGGATTGGCTCTGATTCAGGCACTGTCTGAGTCTCCGGCTGAGGTTCCTCCTTCGGCTCTGGTTTCCTTGGTTCAGACTGCGGCTGCGGGGCAGGCTCCGGTTCCGGCTCCGGTTCCAACTGCGGTTCTGACTGTACTTCTGGCTGCGGTTCCGGCTCCGGTTCCAACTGCGGATCTGACTGTGGTTCTGCTGCTGCGGCATGTGTGGCCCATGCGGATGCAGCTCCAGCAGCGGCACCGGTTGCTACGCCTACACCAGCCTGCTTCCATACATCGGCGTTCTTCTTGTTCTCTACCTGCTGAGCGATATCAGCGTTCTTCTTTTCATCCTGGTTGCCCTTGGGTGCATCCTGAGACAATGTTGTGTCGCTAGTCATAAGTTGTAAATGTTTTAGTGGTTTGTGTTTAAGAAATCTGGTGCAAAGGTAGCAGCACTTTTTCCATGCTCCAAGTTTTTTCTTGCATGTTGTATGAAATACCCCGATTTCGTTACGAAATGTCTTTGGAGCGAAAACATTTCTAATGTTGAAATATTGAATTTCAATTCTTCAGTTCTTAAACTCTTCAATTCTTTAATCCTTAAATTCTTCAGTTCTTAAACTCTTAAATCCTTAAATTCTTCAATTCTAATACAGAGCTACTCTGTTGCAAACTTAGTCTTGCAGTAGGGACAGGCTTTCTGCTGCGCCAGTATGTCGATATCCTGAAATCCCATGAAACGGCCACACTTTGGGCATACGTAGTCGCGCTGGAAGCGTTTCTTGGCTTCCTCCGTTTCCTCTATGCTGCGGTCAGTGGCACGACGGTAGAAACCGTAAATCATCAATGCCAATGCAATGCCAGTAAACACAAGGGCCACGGTACGCACCTCCGGCACAACGCCCGACACCAGTCCGCCCAGCATGGTGAATGCCATCGGCACACTGGCCAACAGATTGGTGGTCTTCTGCCGTTGGCGAATATCTATATTGGCTTGGATGTATGTCTCCCAAACCTGCCTTAGCAGCTTTAGGTCTATTGCCTCAACCTTGGGCCCCTTGATTGCCTCCCAGCTCAGCAGGTAGCGGCTGGGGCCCAGCTCAACCTTATCACCTTCCGTAACGACCTTGCTCTCCACTGCCAAGCCGTTGACGAAGGTAACATTCTGCTCGTTGAGGTTGCGCAACTGCCACTTGCCGTCAGGCATCTGCTTAATTTGCACATGCTGGCGGCTTACATCAAGCGGCACACTGCCAGCCT
>CADAZW010000102.1 GCA_902792555.1 uncultured Bacteroidales bacterium
TAATCGCGCCGAAACAAAATCTAATCGCGCCGAGCCGAAATCTAATCGCGCCGAAACAAAATCTAATCGCGCCGAGCCGAAATCTAATCGCGCCAAAGCCAAATCTAATCGCGCCGAAACTGACCACTTCGGCGCGATTAAATTTTTTCTCTTCGCAATAAAGTCCAATCTCCTCGCAATAAAATCACAGCTTCTCGTAGAAATTGTAGGAAAGTCTGACAAATGAAGTGCGAAACATTAATCCACCGACGAAGTGGATGAGCGTATGAAACGTACGGTCATGCTTCATTTGCCGCTATTTGCCATTGCAAGTCAATTATGAATCTCAAGCTCCCATGGCAGGGGCTTGAGCAATTATTTACTCATAGTGGCGAATTCTCACCTCTATGCCATGGTCCTTAAGTTCTGTTGGGGTATTGCCCAGATTAGTCTGACCGAAATGATAGGGAAAGAGCACTCGCGGCTTTACAGTCTTGGCTGCCTTCACCATCTGCGCGGGAGTCATCGTGTAGGGCTGGTTGCACGGCAGGAATGCAATGTCTATCTGCCCCAAATCCTCCATTTCCGGGATATCCTCAGTATCACCGGCTATATATATCCTCAGCCCATCCAGGGTAAGGATATATCCATTATCGCGACCCTTGGGATGAAACTGCTGATGACCGTCGGTGGTATTATAGGCTGCCACAGCCTCCACGCTGATATCGTCGGCCAAGCGGACAGTGTCGCCGTTAGCCATCACTGTTACCTCGCATTTTCCGTCGGGGAGTTCCAGCATACCGGCACACCGGCTATTAGTAATCAGCCTCGTGTGGTCATCAGTCAGGAGGCTGATGGCCCCCTTGTCGAAATGGTCAAAATGCTCATGGGTCACAAAAATATAGTCAGCCTTAGGCAATGCTGAATAGTCAACGGTCCTGTCACCCAGCTTGCGCACGGGGTCAACAGCTATCTCCCTGCCGTCATACTCCATGCGGATGCTGGCATGCATAAGGGTATGCATACGCACCATTCTGCCGCCCTTGGTGACAAAGACGTCTATCTCGTGGTTGTCCAAGGAGACAGCATTGCCGGCATCCGTCCATGCCGTGATGCCGCCGCTGAGATTAACAACCCTGTAGCCGGCATCAGCCAACATGGCCGCTGCCTCAGCAGACCTTCTGCCGCTGCGGCAATAGACGGCCAGCCTCAACTCCCTGGGAAGCAGCACACGGGCTTTCTCCATGAAACTATCTTGCCTCACATCAATGTTAACAGCATTCAAGATGTGTCCTTCGACAAACTCTGCCGGAGTGCGAACATCCACCACCGCCACATCATGCTGGGCGACAATGGCGGCAAAAGCTTCCACCTCGGCATCGTCATAGTTTTTCTGCCCACATGCCGAAGCAGCAACCATCCAGCCAATCAGACATACGATAAGATTTCTCATACCATTAGTTTTGCAAAACATCAACAAACTTCCTTGGCAAAATAATATTCTCCACATCGATTGCACCACTGAACAGCGGAGCCATCTCCCTGGCGCTGAAGCCTGCTATGCCACAGCCTATTTGCGTTACCAAGAACTTGTATTCCGGGTGAGCCTTGGCAAAAGCCACAAACTCATCCACATAGGGGCGTATATCCTCCACGCCGCCATGCATGGTGGGTATGCCGTAGCTCTGTCCCTGCATGCCAACGCCCTGTCCCCACACTGCGCCAAAGCGGTTGTAGGCCAGACGTGCCGCACCGCCGCCATGAGCGCCCGCCAAATTACTGCCGAAGACGAAGATTTCATTGTCTCCCAGATCGGTAATGAAATCAGGAGTATATTCTCTATTGTAAGCCATAGTATAAAAAAATTTATTCGTTAGTTGCGGAAGCAAAGTTACAACTTTTCTGTAATTATACAAGAAGAACTCAATCCAAACTATACCTTGTAATAACAAAAACCATGCCTTTTTTTTGTCATTCACTCCGTTTGCACTAACTTTGCCTTGCGTTAATCATAACTTAGGTGTATTATGCAGTCAGACAGCATTATTATCATTCCTACCTACAACGAGAAAGAGAACATCCGCAATATCATCACGGCTATCTTTGACCTCGGCGGCTCTTACGACATCCTTGTCATTGACGACGGTTCACCTGACGGCACAGCTGCCATAGTAAAACAGATGCAAACTGAGCAGCCCTTCGAAAGCAGGCTCCACCTGATGGAACGCAGCGGCAAGCAGGGACTGGGCACGGCCTACATTGCAGGATTTAAGTGGGCACTGCAGCGGGAGGAATACAGATATATCTTTGAGATGGATGCTGACTTCAGTCATTCACCCAAGGATGTGCCACGCCTCTATGCCGCATGCCATGACGAGGGCTACGACCTGGCCATCGGCAGCCGTTACGTCAGTGGAGTAAACGTCGTCAACTGGCCGATGGGGCGCGTGCTGATGAGCTACTACGCCAGCAAGTATGTCCGCCTCATCACAGGCATGAAGATCCATGACACCACGGCTGGATTTAAGTGCTACCGCCGCGAAGTGCTGGAGGCCATCGACCTCGACAACATCCGCTTTAAGGGCTACGCCTTCCAAATTGAAATGAAGTTTACGGCCTACAAGCTGGGATTCAAGATTAAGGAGGTGTCAGTAGTGTTCGTCAACCGTCAGCTCGGCACGAGCAAAATGAGCGGAGGCATCTTCAGCGAGGCCATGTTTGGAGTTATCCGCCTTAAGTGGGATAGCCTCATGGGCAAGTTTAAGAAAAAGCCTACCCCCACCCCAAAAAATTGAAAAGTGGAAGAACTTCAATAAAATTGAAAAATTAAAAAATTGAAAAATTGAAATTGAACTCTTCAATTCTTAAACTCTTAAACTCTTAAACCCTTCAATCCTTAAACTCTTCAACCCTTCAATTCTTCAATCCTTCTTTGACTCATAACTATGAGGAGCATCAGTGGAAATATTGTTAATGAAGGCCGTATCTTCAGCGGAAGCATAAAGATTGACGGCGATACCATTGTCGATATTATCACCACCGACAGTCAGCACGACCCCTCAGCCCAAGGTGAAAGACCGGCGGAGGAACCTATCTACATCCTTCCCGGCGTTATAGACGAACACGTACACTTCCGTGAGCCGGGCCTTACAGATAAAGGTGACATACTGACTGAAAGCCGCGCAGCTGCAGCAGGAGGAGTAACCACGGTGTTTGACATGCCCAACACCATCCCGCAAACCACCAGTATCACATCGCTGGCAGAAAAACTGACCCTGGCCCGTGAAAAGAGCATAATAAACTACGCCGCCTTCATAGGAGCCACCAGCGACAACCTTGATGAGCTGCGCAAGGTAAATGCCGCCATGATTCCAGGCATAAAGCTGTTCATGGGCGCCTCTACCGGCAATATGCTCGTTAGCAACGACAAAGCGCTGGACAACATATTCGCCCTCGCAGCTGAAAGACACCTGCCCATAGTGGCGCACTGCGAAGACTCGCAGATGATAGCCGCCAATGCCAGCAGGATAAGAACCGCTATGGGCGACGATGCCCCAGTTGAGCAGCATTCGGTTATCAGGGATGAGGCAGTGTGTCTCAGCTCCACGCGCAAGGCCATAGCCCTGGCAGAACGCCACAAGACCCGGCTGATGGTGGCTCACGTCTCCACGGCGGCAGAACTTCAGGAAATTGCAAAGCACTCCACCTTCGTCAAGGCTGAAGGCTGCGTTTCCTACCTCACTTTCTGCTGCCAGGACTACCTCAGGCTTGGCGCACTGATCAAATGCAACCCTGCCATCAAGGGTGAAGCTGACCGTCTTGCCCTACGCCAGGCTCTCAGCAATGGCAGGATTTACAGCATAGCCACCGACCATGCCCCCCACCTCCTGTCGCAAAAGGAGGGTGGAGCCTTCCAGGCCGCCTCGGGCATGCCGTCGGTGCAGTTCTCCCTGACTATGATGCTGAATATGGCTGATGAAGGATGGCTCACTCTGCCGCAGGTGGCAGAGCTGATGAGCCATAATCCCGCCAGATACTTCGGCATTGAGCAGCGCGGATTCCTGCGCAAAGGCATGAAGGCCGACATTACGATAGTACGCCGCCTCAACAGACCTCGCACCATCACCAATGAGCAGGTGGTCAGCAAATGCGGCTGGTCTCCCTATGCCGGAATGGAGACACGCTGGCAAGTGGACCAGACGATATGTAACGGAGTCACGGTGTATAAGCACAGCGGCCTTACAGTAGCCGGCAGCGCCACGCAGCAAATAGCATTCTGTCATGACGCATGAACTGACGTATAGCATAGCGGAGCTGACGCCCTACATCGACTGGACATACTTTCTGCACGCATGGAAGGTGCCTGCCGCGTCAGCAGAGGCCGTGACACTGCAGGCAGAGGCCGCAAAGGTGCTGCAGGAGCTCAACGACAACGAGGCCATTAGCATAAAAGGCTT
The DNA here is from genome assembly GCA_902792555.1 of uncultured Bacteroidales bacterium. Lineage (GTDB taxonomy): Bacteria > Bacteroidota > Bacteroidia > Bacteroidales > Bacteroidaceae > UBA6382. The sequence continues at coordinate 4,437 of CADAZW010000102.1, forward strand.
GGTCGGACTCTTTGCCGCAGGCTCGAGGGGCGACGACATCCTGATCACTGCCGACGACGGCAGACTTAACGTAGTGCCCTGCCTGCGCCAGCAGCATACCTCACCCGGCGCCCCCTGCCTATGCCTGGCCGATTTCATCCATCCGCTGGAGCATGGCACGGCAGTCGACAAGATTGGCGTATTTGCAACGTCAGCAGACTACCGTCCTGACCATCGCCATGCCAATGACGCCTATAGGCAGATTATGACGCAGACACTATGCGATCGCCTGGCCGAAGCAGCAGCATGCCGCCTGCATGAGGAGGTGCGCAAAGAACTATGGGGATACGCTCCTGAGGAGGAACTGACAATCCACGACCTGCTGCACGAACACCATCAGGGCATACGCCCAGCAACAGGCTATCCCTCGCTGCCCGACCAGAGCATCAACTTCATCCTCTCGCCGCTGATAGGCATGAACCGGATAGGAATTACCCTAACGGAAAACGGCGCCATGCGACCCAGCGCCTCTGTCAGCGGGCTGATGATAGCTCACCCCGCAGCCAGATACTTTGCGGTAGGCCCCATCGACGAGACTCAACTGCACGACTACGCCATGCGCCGAGGACTGGATGAAGACAGAGTGAGACAATTCCTTACGGCCAACTACAGACAATAACCTTCTATAAAATTAAAAAGTTGAAAAATTGAAAAATTAAAAAATTGAACTTCAACCCTTAAACTCTTGAACTCTTGAACTCTTGAATAATGTCCCTTTTCCTGAGAATAGCAATCGTGCTAATGTTGCTGCTTCTGCTTCCGGCAACATATCTGCACTTCAGATATCTGCACCGCAAGCCCAAGCTAAGGCGATGGCGCTACATCTTTTGGGTATTTACGGCATTGATGGCCATCGGCACACTGTGGTATATCTCTTGCGGATTCCGCACCGGCCGCCCCGAATGGCTGACATACCTATTCTTCCATCTGTGGCTGGCAGTAAGCATCTCCCAGCTGGCAATAAGCATCGGAGGATTACTGTCCTCCTTATTCAAGAAAATAAAAACTTTGAGCCGCGCCATGACTTGCATTGGCATCTCACTGGCTGCGTTCACCCTAATAATTACCATTATGGCATACATGATTGGAAATAAGCGCATCGAGGTCAAGGAGTACACCTTCGCCAGCAAAGACCTGCCCGAAGAGTTTGACGGATTCAGGATTGTCCACATTTCCGACCTCCACCTCGGCACCTACGGCAACGACACCGCACGCGTAGCCCAACTCATCGACAAGACTCTGGAGCAGCAAGGTGATATCATCCTATTCACCGGCGACCTGGTCAACATGGAGTCAAAGGAGGCACTGCCGTTTACCAACCAGCTCCAGCGGCTGACCGCACCATATGGCGTATACTCCATACTGGGCAATCACGACTATGCCATATACCGCAACTTCGAAGAGAAACGGGCGCAGCTGGCTGACATCCGCCAGCTGGTAGAGATTGAAAAGAAATGCGGTTGGCAGCTGATGCGCAATGAAAATGCCATAATACACAAGGGCAGCTCTGAGATTGCTCTTGTCGGCGTAGA
>CADAZW010000103.1 GCA_902792555.1 uncultured Bacteroidales bacterium
ACACTGCCAGCCTGACCGACTAAGGTTGACTTACCATTCCTGACTACGCTCAACTGACGCGTCTTGCCGTCGCGTCCGATTACTATTTCCATATTATTGTATTTTGTTACACTAAATCCATGTGCCCCTCTTTATGCCATTGGCGGCTTTTTGGGTACCTATTCGAAGCATACTCCTATCTTGAATATTGTCAGACATATTGCTATTTCTTTGCGCTTTCAATTAAAATGGCCTTAACCTGCTTGAGGGCTTCCTTGGACACCGGCAACTGAAACACAAAACTGCTGCCGTCAGAGAGGGTGAGCATCTGCTTGAGGGTGTCAATCTGATATATATGTTGCATGTTGACTATATAACGCTTGCCAATGCGCATGAAGCGGTGGGCCTGCACACCAAGCTGGCTTGCCAAGGCCTGCTCTGTATGGGCAAGATTCATGGTGAGGCATGAGCGCAACTTATTGGTAGCAACAAAGTAGGTGTAGTTGCCGTCACTCTCAAAATAAGCTATCCGCTGAATGTCTATCCTTATAAGCGTATCGCGCGAGTTGAAAAGTATTATCTTGTGCATATGGCAAAACTTATATTAAAACATGTTTTCATAATTGGCGAAATTACGCATAAAACTTAACGCAACCAAAATTACAGTTGCTTTTCCTGTCGAGAATGCGATTGAAACCAATTTTCAATCTAAAATCACAACAGGTGCGCCACTCAGCTGACTGAATGGCGCACCCGGCATATTATCTTGTCTGTCTTACCCAGCCTAACCGCGGGCGGCGATGATGGTATAGACGCCTACGATGAAGGCTACAAACATGAAGAAGAGCAACAGGCGGACGGCAGCGTTGGCGCCCTTAAACTCCTTCCAGATGAAGATGCCCCACAGGGCGGCTATCATGGGAGAGCCCTGGCCGAGGGCGTAGCTGATGGCGGGGCCGAGGTTGGCCTCCTTGCCGGAGCAGATATAGCTGAGCACGGTGCCAAGGCCCCAGATGCAACCGCCGAGGATACCCACGAGGTGGGTGGCGGGACGGCCGGCGAAATACTGCCTGTAGGTGACAGGCTCACCGGAGATGGGGCGACGCATGAGGATGGTGTTGAACACGAAGTTGCTCAGGAAGGCTCCCAAGGCGCAGAGGAAAAAGGCGCTATAAGGAGTAGCCATGCCGGCGGCAGGGCTGGTACAGCTGCTGAGGTCCATGGCGTAGGCCACAAAGGGATAGAAGATGCCCATGAGCAGACCGCTGACGATGGTTAGGGTGAGGCCCTTCTTGCTAATGCCGCGGCCGGAAGTCTTAGAGTTCTTGCCGGAGGCTACGCCGTTGCAGATGACGGAGCCAAGCACCAGGGCGACACCGAGGGCAAGCAGGGCGGGATTGCCGTTGGGGGCAAGAATGTAGTTGAGGAAGACGCCAAGCACAAGGGCTATGCCCAAACCGATGGGCCACGCGATGGCTAGGCCGGAAATGCTGACGGCAGCGGTGAGCAGGATGTTAGCGGCATTGAAGATGATACCGCCCAGGATGGCACTGCCGGCACGGGTGGCGTCAAGCTGACCGAGATCGGTAAGGAAGGCCCGGCCGCCATCGCCATTGCTGCCAAGAGTGAAGCCGACTACAAGGGAGAAGAGCAGGATGCCCACGATGTAATCCCAATAGAAGAGTTCATAGCGCCAGCTCTTGCCGGCCAGTTTCTGTGTGTTGCCCCAGCTGCCCCAGCATAGCATGGTTACTACGCACAGGATGACGGCGAGGGTGCTGCTTGTTACGATAAACATGGTTTTGATTTATTTGAGGTTTGAGATTTGAGGTTTGAGGTTTAGGCAAAGGCTGGGAGTAGACCCACGCGGCACAATGGTCAATGGTCAAAACACTTCGGCAGCAGTGGGCACGGAGGGCTGGGCGCCTCGGCGGGTGACGGAGATGGAGGCTGCCTTGTTGGCCAGACGGATAGCTTCAGGCATGGCATGGCCTTTGGTGAGGGCAACGCAGAGGGCTCCGCAGAAGGTATCACCGGCGGCAGTGGTGTCAACGGCTTCTACCGGGAAGGCGGGCACATTGACGAACTGATCATCAAACAGGGTATAGGCTCCCCTGCTGCCCACGGTGATGATGGCGTTGGACACGCCCATAGCCTGCATACGGCGGATGGCCTGGAGGGCGGTGGACTCATCTACCACCTCGATGCCGGTCATATAGGCGGCCTCGGTCTCATTGGGGATGATGAGGTCAGTATACTTAAGGAGCTCCTGGGGCAGTGGCTCCTTGGGATAAGGAGCGGGATTGAGCACCACAAGGGTACCGGAGTCCTTGGCCAGGCAGGCTGCCTCGATAAGGGCTGGCAGGGGGGTCTCGAGCTGCATGAGAAGGATGGCTGCCTGGCTGATGTCGGCGGCTGCCTGGAGAACATCCTGGGGTGTGAGAAGAGCATTGGCACCGCTGGCCACGACAATGGAGTTCTCGCCATGGGAGTCAACGGTGATGGTGGCCACACCGGAGGCTACGCCGGGGGTAAGCTGGACGTGGCGAAGAATAATACCCTCTTTGCGCAACGCGGTGAGAGTGCTTTCGCCAAAAGTGTCACTACCGAGGCGGGCAACGAAGACAGCCTCGCCGCCAAGGCGTGCCACGGCAACTGCCTGGTTGGCTCCCTTGCCGCCCTGAGCGGTCATGAAGTCGGTGCCGATAATGGTCTCGCCCGCCTTGGGGAAATGGTCGACACGTACGACGAGATCGGTATTGCTGCTGCCGACTATTACGATTGTGTTGCTACTCTTTAGCATAAGCTGATTGTTTTTTATTGGTGGCGAATTTAAAAAAAATAATGTCTCCGCTTTCATCTTGACGATGCAAAAAGAAAAGCGGAGCGCACTTTTTGAAAATAATTTGGCACAAACCGTTGAGCCAAGCAGGAACCGGTTATTGATTATCGGTGAGCACAGCCTTGAGCTTCTGCACAAACTCGTCGGCATCAGCCTTGGTGAGGGTGAGAGGCGGAAGGAGACGCAGGGTGTTGGTGCCCGAGCAACCTGTGAAGACGTGCTGTTCCTTGACGAGGCGGGTGCGGAAGTCCTTGTAGGGCACATCGAGCTCTATGCCTATCATGAGGCCTCGGCCACGAACATCTACGACATGTGGCAGAGCCTCGGCCTGGAGACGGCTCATAAGATAGCTGCCTACCTCGGCGGCATTGTCGATGAGGTGCTCTTGTTCTATAATATCCAATACGGCTAAGGCTCCAGCGCAAGCGAGATGGTTGCCGCCAAAGGTGGTACCAAGCTGGCCGAAGACAGGCTTGAACTTGGGCGAGATAAGCAGGGCGGACATGGGGAAGCCGTTGGCTATGCCCTTGGCCACAGTGATGAGGTCGGGACGAATACCCAAATGCTGATGGGCGAAAAACTTACCGCTACGGCCATAGCCGCACTGTATCTCATCGCAGATGAGCACCGTGTCGGTGGCGTCGCAAAGTCGGCGCAACCCCTGCATAAACTCCGCACTGGCCATGCGGATACCTCCCACGCCCTGGATACACTCGATGATGACAGCGCACACATCGCCCTTCTCAATCTCACGGCGCCACGGCTCCAAGTCGTTGAGGGGCAGATAGGTGACATGGTGGTTGGCATTGATAGGGGCAATAATCTTGGGGTTGGCGGTGGCCTCTACTGCCAGGGAAGTGCGGCCGTGGAAAGCCCGCTCAAGGGAGAGGACACGGGTACGGCCGTTATGGAAGGAGGCAAGCTTGAGGGCATTCTCGTTGGCCTCGGCACCGGAGTTGATGAGGAAAAGCTGATAGTCTTCATATCCACAAGCCTTGCCCAGACGACGGGCAAACTCCTTCTGCAGAGGATTGATAACAGAATTACTATAGAAGCCAAGCTTGCCAAGCTGCGCGGTCATGGCCTCGACATAATGGGGATGGCAATGGCCCACGCTTATCACGGCATGGCCACCGTAGAGGTCGAGGTACTCACAGCCATCGGTGTCCCACACGCGGCATCCCTTGCCGTGGTCGATGGCTATGTCGAAAAGAGGATATACGTCGAAGAGAAACATCTATTACGATTTGACAAATTTACGATTTCACAAATTGACGATTTTACGACTAAAAGGCAGAGGCCTTAAGGTTGAGGCCTGCTTTCTCGTCGAGGCCAAACATGAGGTTCATATTCTGCACCGCCTGGCCTACGGCTCCCTTGAGGAGATTGTCGATACAGGAGATCATGAGGAGCTGGTCCTCATAACGCTCCACATAGACTAGGGCCTTATTGGTATTGACGACCTGCTTGAGGTCAGGACTGGCAGTGACGAGATGGGTGAAAGCGGCATCGCCGTAATAATCCTGATAGATGGTGAGAACCGTCTCAATGGGCGTATCGCACTTGGCATAGGCAGTGACATAGATACCCCGGGCAAAGCATCCACGCTGGGGAATAAAAAGGATACGACCATCGTATCCGGGCTGCAACTCGTGCACGGTCTGGTTAATCTCCAGCAGGTGTTGGTGGGTGAAGGTCTTATAGACGGAGATATTGTCGTTGCGCCAGGAATAGTGGGTGGTGGGACCTGGCTTCTGACCTGCGCCAGTGCTGCCGGTGATGCCGTTGACATGTATATCTCCGCTCAGTATGCCAGCCTTAAGTGCGGGCAGCAGGGCAAGTTGGATGCAGGTGGCAAAACAGCCTGGATTGGCCAGATGGTTAGCCTTACAAATTGCTTCACGATGTGTCTCGGGCAAGCCATATACAAAATCATGCTGTCCGGCAATACGGAAATCCTGAGCGAGGTCTATTATCTTAACGTTGGCGGGAACGGCATGCTCCCTGAGGAAAGCCTCGCTCTTGCCATGGCCGAAGCATAAGAAGATGACATCGACAGCGTCGAGACTGTAATCTCTGCTGAACCGCAGGTCACACTCCCCCACCAGCCCCTCATGAACATCGCTCACGAGGTTGCCGGCGTTACTCTCGGAGTGAGCAAAGACAATCTCTGCCTCCGGGTGGTTGAGCAACAAGCGAATCAATTCACCCCCCGTATAGCCAGCAGCTCCGAAAATTCCTATACGGAGCCTACCCCTAACCCCTCCCAAAGGGAAGGGGGATGGCCTGTTAGTATTGCATAACTCGTTCATTTATTATGTATTCATGTATAATTGTTAAAACCCTATCAGTATCCGAAATAATCTGCTCATTTGAAAATCTCAGAATCTTAAAACCTTTATTTTCTAACCAATCCGTCCTCTCCCTATCACTTATTTTTTTGATTAGGGAGTTGATGATATTTGCCATCAACTTCTATTATCAACTTATGCGAAAGACATACAAAATCTGCTATAAACTGTCCAATTATGTGTTGCCTCCTAAAATGAACGCCAAATACATTACCTTTAAGATAACCCCATAGTATGCTTTCTGCTTTCGTTGGCTTTTTCCTATTCTCTATAGCAAAGTCTTTAAGAAGCGTATATTCTATTGGATCAGCCATTTCATAGCCGAAAGAACATTTATCTTTCATACTCAGACACTACTATCTTTCATACTCCCCTCCTTTTGGGAGGGGGAGGGGGTAGGCTTTTTATCTCTCGTCTGGGTGCGCCAAATAATATGCGCGCAGCGGAGTGGCTGTTACCTTGATGAAGCCCTTGGCATCTTCGGAGGTCCAGGCCTTGGCGGTCTCACCGTATTCACCAAGCTTGTTGTGGACGAGATCGTCGGGGGTATCGCAGCCTACAGTCTGGAAGCTGTAAGGACGGAGCTCAAGGGTGACGGTGCCGTTTACATTACGCTGGCTGCTGAGCAGCATGGCCTCGATGTCGGGCATGACGGGCTCCAGATACTGGCTCTCGTGGAGGAACATGCCATACCAGTTGCTGACCTGATCCTTCCAGTACTGCTGCCACTTGCTGAGGGTGTATTTCTCGAGGAAGCGGTGGGCACCGATAATGAGCATTGGCGCAGCAGCCTCGAAGCCCACACGGCCCTTGATA
>CADAZW010000104.1 GCA_902792555.1 uncultured Bacteroidales bacterium
GGTGATGGAGGAAATCCTCCTCAACGCCCTCAAGAAATAGTCCAGCCCTCCCCACTGTGCCGCGCGGTTTTCCCGCGCGGATTCACCCCTGAACCGACAATAATTACCAATTACCCAACTAACCCCTTTCACGTGGACAACTTTGTAGTTTCGGCAAGAAAATACCGCCCGCAGAAATTTGAGGATGTGGTCGGACAACAGTCCATCGCCAACACCCTCAAGATGGCCATCAAAAATCACAAGCTGGCCTCGGCCTATCTTTTCTGCGGCCCCCGTGGCGTAGGTAAGACCACTTGTGCCCGCATCTTCGCCAAGGCCATCAACTGTCTCAACCCTCACGACGACGGCGAAGCCTGCGAGGAGTGCGACAGCTGCCGCAGTTTCAATGAACAGCGCTCCGTCAATATCCAGGAACTCAACGCTGCGGCCAACAACTCTGTCGATGACATCCGCAATATCATCGACCAGGTAAGGATTCCGCCCCAGCTGGGCAAGTATAAGGTCATCATCCTCGACGAGGTTCACATGCTCTCTCAGGCTGCAGGCAACGCCCTGCTCAAGACTCTCGAGGAACCGCCCTCATACGTCATCTTCATCCTCGCCACCACCGAGAAACAGAAGATCATGCAGACTATCCTCAGCCGATGCCAGATCTTCGACTTCAACCGCATGGAGATTTCCGACATCGTGGGCAACCTCAGGCATATAGCCGCCAGCGAGGCCATCACCGTCACCGACGAGGCACTCAACATCATTGCCCAGAAGGCTGACGGCGGCATGCGAGACGCCCTCTCCATCTTCGACCAGGTCAGCAATTTCTCACAGGGCAATATCACTGCCGACAGCGTGCTGCAGTGCATCAACGCCCTCGACAGCGACTATTATTTCCGCATGACCGATCTCCTCCTTGAGCACAATGTGGTGGAGAGCATGGTGCTCTTCAATGATATCGTCAACAAGGGCTTTAACGGAGGCGTCTTCATCGGAGGACTCGCCAGCCATATGCGCGATCTGCTCATGAGCCGCGACACCGCCACACTGCCTCTGCTCAATGTAGCCGACAGTGTCAGGCAACGCTATATGGAGCAAGCCGCCAAATGCTCAGTGAAATTCCTTTATTTCGCCATTCGCATCTGCGACCGGTGCAGCAATGAATACCGCACCTCCTACAATAAGCGTCTCTCCGTAGAGATAGCCCTCATCGAGACGGCGCAGTTCGACGACGAGGACTCTGCCGGCGCGGGGCTTGGCCCTGCCAAGATTCTTAAACCCATATTCTCCGCACAGCCCGCGCTCAAGGAGCGCCGCGTGCCCCGGCAGCAGCCATCTCAGCCTGCCGCACATGACAAACCGGCATCGCCTGCCCACCAGCCTGCAGATGCTGACCGGCAGTCCGTAGCCGTCAAGGATCATGCCGCCCCACCCCAAAGCAAGAAAACCCTCAAGATCGGTGAGGGCCTCTCGCTCAAGGAAGCGCTGGCCAAAGCCAGGGCAGCCAATATGCAGGCCAATACCCCTACCCCGCAGCCACAGCCAGATGCCGCCCCGCAGCAGCCTGCCGACAGCAACGTCCAGACAGCAGCACCTGCCGACAGTGACGATACCGCCACCGACTCTTTCAATGCAGACGACGAGCAGCAGACCAGCACCATCTTCTTCAACGACGAGACCATCCAAGAGAAATGGAAGGCTTTCTGCACAGAGCTCACCAAGCGCGACACCGTCATGGCATCGCGCATGATGGGCATGCCCGTAAGACGTAACGACGACAATACCCTGCTCATCACCGTCCACAATGCAACAGTGCAGAAAAACCTGCTCCCATTCATTGCCGACATCGAGCAATATATGCAGCAGGAGTTTGGCAACCCTTCCATCAAAGCCGAGACCTACATCCTTCCGCCCGAGATAATAAAGGTCATCACAAATCCCACCGAGCTGCTCAAGAAGCTGCGCGGCGACAATCCCTATTTTTCCAAAATCGTTGAAGAACTGGACCTCCAACTATCCTGACCCCTCTACGCCTGCAGGTCGTGATGCAGCAGACGGTAGCTGGCCATCTCCTCATATTTAGTCCCGGGACGCCCGTAGTTGGCATAAGGATAAATGCTTATGCCGCCCCTCGGAGTGAAGATACCCGTCACCTCAATATATTTGGGGTCCATCAGAGCAATCAGGTCCTTCATAATGATATTCACACAATCCTCGTGAAAATCGCCGTGATTGCGGAAACTAAACAGATAGAGCTTCAGGCTCTTGCTCTCCACCATCTTTTTGTCAGGCAGATAGCTTATGCGTATCTCCGCAAAGTCCGGCTGGCCCGTAATGGGACATAGCGACGTAAACTCCGGGCAGTTAAACCGTACCCAGTAGTCATTCTCAGGGTGTTTGTTGTCAAACACCTCCAGCACCTCCGGAGCATAGTCCATACTATATTGCGTCTTGGCTCCCAGAGCCTTCAGACCTTCATCTTTTCTCTCCATCATCTTCTCGTTTATCTATATTTTATCTATATCTTTATTCATCAGCGCACCGCTTCACACTCACCTCTGCATCTCGTGCTTCGCAATGCCTATGGCATTCAATTATCAATTCCTAACTCCTAACTCCTAATTCCTAACTCCTAACTCCTAATTCCTAACTCCTAATTCCTAACTCCTAACTCCTAACTCCTAACTCCTAATTCCTAATTCCTAATTCCTAACTCCTAACTCCTTCAAATACTTCTCCAGTCCTTCGCGTCTCAATTTGCATGCCGGGCAGTGTCCGCATCCGTCGCCTTTTATGCCATTGTAGCAAGTCAGCGTCTCTTTCCTCACGAGGTCGAGCACACCCAGTTCATCGGCCATAGCCCATGTCTTTGCCTTGTCAATCCACATCAGCGGAGTATGTATCACAAACTGCTCGTCCATGGCCAGGTTAAGCGTCACGTTAAGACTCTTAATGAAAGCATCCCTGCAGTCGGGGTAGCCGCTGAAGTCCGTCTCTCCCACGCCTGTCACCATATGGTTGATGCCGCGCTCGCGGGCATACACAGCCGCTATGCTCAGAAAGAACAGATTCCTTCCCGGCACAAACGTGTTGGGCACGCCGCCCACGGGTTGCTCCTGATCCATCTCCATACTGCTATCTGTCAGCGAGTTGCGTCCAAGCTTAGAGATAAAACTCACGTCCATCACATCCCATTTTACGCCCGCTATCTCAGCTATATGGCGTGCAGCCTCCACCTCCTGTATATGTTTCTGGCCATATACGAATGTAAGAGCCTCCACCTCCTTAAACATCTTCTTCGCCCAAAACAGGCAAGTAGTGGAATCCTGTCCACCACTAAACACCACAAGGGCATTCTCTTTATTTACATTACGCATGTCATTCTCTGTTTTGTGCTGCAAAAGTAACTACAATATTCCACATCTACCCTCACAATCCCAACAAAATACTCTCCACACCATATATAATTAAGGATATTTTCGTAATTTTGCACCCAAATTTCAAAAATGTGCCGCTCCTTCTGCCGTGCATCAACATGTCAAACCAGCAAACAATCTCTTGACCCTTGACTCACGACAGAGCGCTAACCCCTAACCGCTAAACGCTAACCCAAAACAACATATGAACATCCTCGAACTTAGCGAACAAGAAATCAACAGGCGCAACAGTCTCGACGAGATACGCGCCCTCGGCATCGACCCCTACCCTGCCGCAGAGTTTCCCACCAACGCCTTCAGCACCGACATCAAGGCTCTTTTCAGAGATGACGAGGCCGAGCCGCGCCAGGTATGCATCGCCGGACGCCTCATGAGCAAGCGTGTCATGGGCAAGGCCTCCTTTGCCGAGCTCAAAGACTCCAAGGGCCGCATCCAGGTCTATATAACCCGCGACGATATCTGCCCGGGCGAGAATAAAGACCTCTACAACACCCTCTTCAAGCGTCTCATCGACCTCGGTGACTTCATCGGCGTCAAGGGCTTCGTCTTCCGCACACAGACAGGCGAGATATCCGTCCATGCCCAGGAGCTAACCCTCCTGAGCAAGAGCCTCAAGCCCCTGCCTGTCGTCAAGGAGAAGGACGGACAGGTCTATGATGCCTTCGAAGACCCCGAGCTGCGCTACCGACAGCGCTATGTTGACCTCATCGTCAACAAGGGCGTCAAGGAGACCTTCGAGAAGCGCGCCGTCGTCATACGCACCATGCGCCGCATCCTCGACGAGGCCGGATATACCGAGGTCGAGACTCCCATCCTCCAGAATATCGCCGGCGGAGCCTCCGCCCGTCCGTTCATCACCCATTTCAATGCCCTCAACCAGGACATGTATATGCGTATCGCCACCGAGCTCTACCTCAAGCGCCTCATCGTGGGCGGCTTTGAGGGCGTCTATGAGATGGGCAAGAACTTCCGCAACGAGGGCATGGACAAGACCCACAACCCCGAGTTCACCTGCATGGAGCTCTATGTCAGCTATAAGGACTACAACTGGATGATGTCCTTCACCGAGCATATGCTCGAGGAGATATGCACCGCCGTCAATGGCAAGCCGGAGGTAGAGATCGATGGCAACGTCATCTCCTTCAAGGCACCCTACCGACGCCTGCCCATCCTCGAGGCCATCAAGGAGAAAACCGGCTTCGGCTGCTCCGACAAGAGCGAGGATGACATACGTGCTTTCTGCCGCCAGAAAGGCATGGAGGTCGACGAGACCATGGGCAAGGGCAAACTCATCGATGAGCTCTTCGGTGAGTTCTGCGAGGGCTCCTTCATCCAGCCCACATTCATCATCGACTATCCCGTCGAGATGTCACCCCTCACCAAGAAGCACCGCTCCAAGCCCGGACTCACCGAGCGCTTCGAGCTCATGGTCAACGGCAAGGAACTTGCCAACGCCTACTCCGAGCTCAACGACCCCATCGACCAGGAGGAGCGTTTCGTCGACCAGATGCGACTCGCCGATAAGGGCGATGACGAAGCCATGATCATCGACCACGACTTCCTTCGCGCACTCCAGTACGGCATGCCCCCCACCTCGGGCATCGGCATCGGCATCGACCGCCTCGTCATGCTCATGACCGGCAAGTTCGCCATCGGCGAGATCATGCTCTTCCCCCAGATGAAGCCCGAGAAGAAAGTTCCCAAGGACTCTGCCGACCGCTATACCGCCCTCGGCATCCCCGAGGAGCTCGTCCCCATCATCCAGAAGTGCGGCTACAACACCGCCGACTCACTCACCGGCCAGAACCCTCAGAAACTCCAGCAACAGATAGGCGAGGTCATCAAGAAGTTCAAGCTCACCATCACCAAGCCCTCCGTAGCCGACATCCAGTCCTGGCAAATCTAATCCACGCTCTGTGCCGCGCAGTTCCGCATTTGAGTTTGGCCGTTTTTCGTTTTCGTTAATCGTCCACTCCCGGACTTGGCCTAAATCTCAAAAAACACCTGTTTTCGTTATACTTATCCGTTCAATCCGAATAATCCGTGGTTAAAAAAACACAGATCTAACGGATCTAACGGATTCAAATTTCAAACAATAACAGTTTTCGTTTTCGTTATCGTTTTCGTTAACTCCCAGACCTCGCAAATAAACCTCAAACCTCAATGCCGCAGGCATCGCGAGCGGCTCGTCGGCTGTCACGCCGGGGACCCCTTAGGGGAAATATAACACGCATTCGTTGCCAAGCAGCGGTACCGACTTCAAAGAGTCGCGAGAGCGAAGCGGCAAACCTCAGCTCTCTCCTTCCTACCCGAAGGCGCCGTATCCAACTACTCTTCCCGCGCCATCCAGGCCGCCAAAGCCCTTGAAGACGCCACCTGTGCCGGCAATGACTTCCTCGGATGGGTATCACTGCCCACCGACACCACCAATCAGTTCATCGCCCAAGTCAATGAATGCGCCCAGACCCTCCGCCAGCTCTGCGACACCATCGTCGTCGCCGGCATCGGCGGCAGCTACCTCGGCGCCAAGGCCGTCATCGAGGCCCTCAGCAACTCCTTCCAGTGGCTCGCCAACGATGGCTCCAACCCCACCATCCTCTTCGCTGGTAACAATATCGGCGAAGACTACCTCGCCGAGCTCACCGAGCTCCTCAAGACCCGCCGCTTCGGAGTCATCAATATCTCCAAGTCCGGCACCACCACCGAGACAGCCCTCGCCTTCCGTCTACTCAAGAAGCAGTGCGAGCAGCAGCGCGGCCTCGATGAGGCACGCCGCGTCATCGTCGCCATCACCGACGCCCATAAGGGCGCTGCACGCACCACTGCCGACAAGGAGGGCTACACATCCTTCGTCATCCCCGACAATGTGGGAGGCCGTTTCTCCGTCCTCACACCCGTCGGACTCCTCCCCATCGCCTGCGCCGGTTTCGATATCGCCGCCCTCGTCCAGGGAGCACGTGACATGCAGGCCGCCACAGCCTCCACCATGCCCTTCGACCAGAACCCCGCCGCCATCTATGCAGCCACACGCAACGCCCTCTACCACGAAGGCAAGAAGATAGAGATCCTGGCCAACTACCAACCCAAGCTCCACTATGTCTCCGAGTGGTGGAAACAGCTCTATGGCGAGAGCGAAGGCAAGGATGGCAAGGGCATCTTCCCAGCCTCCGTTGACCTCACCACCGACCTCCATTCCATGGGACAGTGGATACAGGACGGCGAGCGCACCATCTTCGAGACAGTGCTCTCCGTCGAGCAGAGCCGCCACACCCTCTGTGTACCCTCCGACGACGAGAACCTCGATGGCCTCAACTACCTCGCTGGCAAGCGCATCGACGAAGTCAACAAGATGGCAGAGCTCGGCACCCAGATGGCCCATATCGACGGTGGAGTACCCAACCTCCGCATCGTCATGACCAGCATCGACGAGTACAACCTCGGCCAGCTCATCTACTTCTTCGAGAAAGGCTGCGGCATCTCCGGCCTCCTCCTCGACGTCAA
>CADAZW010000105.1 GCA_902792555.1 uncultured Bacteroidales bacterium
ATTACCGCTAAGGTTGACAACGGCATACTCCGCATCGAGATGCCTAAGTTCTCCAAGAAGGAGGAAGACAAGCAGAGGCGACTCATTGAGATTGCATAACCCATCGAAGCTGCCATGAGCAGTCTGCGTCTATGGTGATTCAGATGCCTGATTAGGCATTGGTTAGCCCCGGTTCCCTACAAAGGAGTCGGGGCTTATCGTGTACTATAATGCCGATTGTGATAAAATCATCCCCTCAAATGATGCCGAATTTCAAGGAAAAAACTAACTTTGTAGCGAAATACCAGTAAAAATCCGACAATCATGGACGAAAAAGAGCTAGAAACATGGTGGGCCTCGCTCACCGTGGAACAGAAAGAGCGCATAGCCGGCAAGATTATGAGCAAGCAGACCGACGGCGCCGTAACAACATGCAATTATCCCGAGTGCTCCAGAGTATGGAATGACCTGCCCTTAGAGCGCAGGCAAGCCATCTATGAACACTGCACCGACGACCACGGCTATCTCCTCCACAAATGGCGGGAGGGATTCGCCTTCTCGTATTAATCTATAACCTCTAACCTATAACCAATAACCTCTAACCTATAACTATGACTGGCAACTTTGAATATTACAATCCCACCAAGCTGTTCTTTGGTGACGAATCGCTCAATTTCCTTAAGGACGAACTGAAGAATTACGGTCCTGTGGTGCTGCTCAACTACGGTGGTGGCAGTGTGAAGCGCAATGGCATCTATGACCAGGTAGTGGCTATCCTCCGCGACTGCGGCAAGACCATCGTTGAAAATCCAGGCGTGATGAGCAACCCTACGCTCGAAAAACTCCGCGAAGGCATCCAGATAGCACGCGACAACAAGGTTGACTTCATCCTCTCCCTAGGCGGCGGCAGCGTTTGCGACTACTCCAAGGGTGTGGCTGCCTCAGTGTTCTTCGACGGCGACCCATGGCAGACATTCTACCTCAACCAGCAGGACCCTCCCAAAGAACAGGAAATACTGCCCATCGGCTGCATCCTCACCATGGCAGGCACAGGCTCCGAGATGAATGGCGGTAGCGTAATAACCGATGCAGCCAATACCTTCAAGGTGGGCCACGTCTTCGACAGCCGTCTGATGCCCAAGTTTGCCATCCTCAATCCCGTGTACACCTACACCGTGCCCCTCGATCAGATGAAGGCTGGCATCTTCGATATCATGAGCCACATCATGGAGCAGTATTTCTCCGATGAAGACGACAACACCTCCGACTACCTCTCCGAGGGACTCATGCGCAGCCTCATCGTGTCAGCACGCAAGGCCGTCATCAACACCGAGGACTACGAGGCACGCTCCAACATCATGTGGACAGCCACCTGGGCACTTAACACACTCATCGGCAAGGGAAAGACTCAGGATTGGATGGTGCACATGATTGGCCACTCCATCGGTGCATGGACTCATGCTCCCCACGGCTACACCCTGGCAGCAGTCTCGATTCCGTATTATAAATACATTATGCAGGGAGGCCTTCCCAAGTTTGTGCGTTTCGCCCAGGCTGTATGGGATGTGCGCCCCGAGGGCAAGACACCTGAGCAGATTGCCGCTGAGGGCATTGAAGCTCTCAAGGGCTGGATGCAGGAGATTGGCCTTCCCCTCACCATCAGTGAGCTGGGCGCCACCGAGGAAATGATACCCACCATCACCAAGGGCACCATCACCTACAAGGCTGGCTACGGCGACCTTACCCCCGATGATGTGACAACCATCCTGAAGCAAAGCCTCTAAGCAATAGCCATTGTGCAGTGCGGTTTTTCCGCGCTGGTCCACCGCCGGAAACGGCAAATAAACTCAAAACTCAAATTTCAAATGAAACACATAATCCTTGCATTCTCGGCAGCTATGATGCTAGCCGCCTGCGGCCAGAAGGCCCAAGAAACAAGCTCTGAAGCCACCTCTGATACCGCCTCAGTTGGGAGTACTTCCACCCTTGAGGGGATGGCTGGGGACGAGTCGAGTGCTCAGTGGCTTTCGTCCGACCTGCAGATGCATTGCCTCAAAGGGCAGGTGAAGAAAGTAAGCACCACCATCTATCAGTCCGACAAAAATGGCAAGCAGGACTTTGAGCGCCACAAGACTTTGCTCACCTTCGACGCCCAAGGTCTCTGGACCGGTAATGAGAGAGCCAAGTTCAAAGCCTCCGACATCACTCGCGACAGTCAGGGACGCATCACCAAGCTCAGTTTCCGCCATGTACTAAGCAAGGAGGAGGACTATGGCTGCGACTACGATTATGCCTACACCTACACCCCCAAGGGCATGCTGGCCAAGATGGGCGAGGAGTTTGTTGGCGAAATATGCGGAGGCTTCGAGTTTGTCTATACCTACGATGATGACGGCAACATCGCCAGCTACACCCAAAGCGGAGTGGGCGACGGGGTAGGGGTGGAAGCCACCGTGACCGTCACAATCAAGGAGACTGACTCCCATGGCAACTGGACCAAGCGCCTCATCAAGGATGTCTCCACCACCACTGAAGAGTACGACGGCGCTGATGGTCAGCCTAAACTGGATAAAAACACTGAGACAGACTATAGCCTGCAAGTAAGAAAAATCGAATACTATGAATAATCTAAAGCATTTTCTGGCACTCGCCGTTCTTCTGCTCTTAGGCAGCGGCATGGCCCAGTCACAGCCTCCTCTGACTCCCTCTCAAGAGAAGGACGCTGACGCCAGGGTTTCCTCCCTTGAGGGGAGGGCTAGGGAGGGGCTCGTTTTCACTCTCTTTAACTCTGCCTCCAGTCCTGTGCCCTATAGGATTCCGGCCATTGCCAAGACCAAGAGCGGCCACCTGGTGGCTGTAGCAGACTATCGTATCTGCCAGTCGGACATCGGTTTTGGTCGTGTGGACCTCCGTCAGCGCATAAGCAAAGACAATGGTCGCACATGGAGCGCCGAGCAAGTCATAGTAGAAGGCAGCGGCATAGAGGGAACTCCTCAGTGCGGTTATGGCGACCCAGCCATTGTTGCTGATAGGAATAGCAAAGAGGTCTTGCTCCTATGCGTTTGCGGCAATACGCCCTATTTCAAGGCTACCCGCGACAATCCCAACCGTGTGGCACGACTTCGCAGCCATGACGGAGGACGCACATGGAGCGCACCAGAGGAGATAACCGACCAGATTTACAGCCTCTTCGACCAGAGTGCCCTCGGTCCCGTGCAGAGCCTCTTTGTGGGAAGCGGCAAGATATGCCAGAGTCGCATTGTCAAGCGCGACAAATACTATCGCATCTATGCAGCTCTCTGCGCAAGGCCTGGTGGCAACCGAGTAATCTACTCTGACGACTTCGGCGAGACATGGCATAGCCTTGGCACTATAGACTCCAGCCCTGCACCCCTCGGCGATGAGCCCAAGGTGGAGGAACTGCCCAATGGCGACGTACTGCTCAGCAGCCGACCCGGATGGAATAACATGAACAGCGGCCGCTTCTACAACATCTTCCATTATCCCACGTTGACCACCTTCGGCGGCAATGGCGCGATAGTTAAAGGCAAGTCTTTTAGCTTTTTCTCAGACGAGAACATCGGTCAATGGGAGCAAGCCGTAGCCTCAGCCGACTGTACGGGCGGAGTAAAGGCAAAGGACAATGTCACCAATGGCGAGATACTTATCATCCCCGCAGTCCGTCAGTCAGACCGCATCAAGACATGGATAGCCCTGCAGAGCGTACCCCTCGGCCCTGGTCGCAAGAACGTAGCCGTCTATTACAAGGAACTTGCCTCACCCGCAGACTATCAGAACGCCACAGCCTTTGCCTCCGGTTGGAGTGAGCCCTGGCTGGTCAGTGCCAACGAGGGAGCCTACAGCACCATGATAATGCAGAAAGACCTGCGCTTAGCCTTCTATTGGGAAGACACCCCCGACGGCAAGGGCGGCTATCAGATGCTCTATCGTCCCCTCACCCTCGACCAGATCACCGCAGGCAAATACAAGGCAAGATAAGTTTAAGGTTTGAGATTTGAGGTTTGAGGTTTGAGATTTAGCCATGTCCGGCGGCGAACGGTAAGAACTTCGAACTAAACAAATTTTTTTTCAAGAATTAGAGAATTAAAGAATATGTGTTTTTTGAAATTTGAAATTTGAAGTTTAGCCAAGTCTGGCAGCGGACAATCAAGAATTAGAGAATTCGTATAATTCGTGTAATTCGTTGTCTCTTAAGTGTGAATTACCATGAATTACCCGTTAATCATAATAAATTCTTTAATTCTCTAATTCTTGATTAAAATAACCATAAATTTCTGAATAATTTCTTTCAGTTCGTTTCTTCCGGACTTGGCTAAATTGTTCAATTCGTGAAATTGTCAATTCATGAAATGAAATGTTCTCAAATTCTTGAAAAAAATATTCGTGAGATTCGTGAGATTCGTGTTCAAATAACTCCGATTGATACGAATTCCCCGGCTAACTGCGTGCATCCGTGATTTAATCGCGTGCTCGCGCAATCTAATCGTGTCCAGCCGCAAACTAAACGCGTGCTTCTTAGAAAATTCAATATGAATTTTCAATAATTCAATATGAATTTTTAATAATTCAATATGATTTTTTAATAACTCAATATGAATTTTCAAGAATCTATATTGAATTAAATTTAATCTATTATGAATTTTTGAAAATTCATAATAAATTATTAAATTTGTACAGCTTTAGACCACGCAAGTGCGCGCTAAGCCTGCGTGACCACGGAGTCTGATTGGGGCTTCACGCGGTTATAACCTGTGCGGTTGTGATAATCTTATGCGAGACCGAGAAAGAAATCATTAACTTAAAATAAAATTGTATGGAACTCAATTGTATCTTAGTGCGTAACAATACGCTCAATGGTGGCAGGGGCACCAAGATTTTCCCCAAGGTGGTAAACTACGACCGTACCAGGGCCGATGAATTTGTGGAGAAGGTCTCGCAGCTGTGCCATGTGCCGCGCGGCCAAGTTCTCAACGTGCTGTCAAGCGTGGCCGATGTGCTGACCACGGAGATTGGCAACGGCCACACGGTGACCATTCAAGACCTGGGCACGTTCGGCGTGTCGATGAAGGGCGACGTGCTGCCCGACGGCAACGGCGTGCTACAGCTGAGAAACGCCAGAGTGGCAGGCGTCAACTTCAGCAATGCCGACGGTGACCACTTCACTCGCCGATATATTGTGTCCGAACCTCACCGCGTGCTGGCAGCCCACTACGAGACTGATGGCAGCAAAGGCCTGCATCTGCGTTTCAGTTATGCCCCCGATGCTTATATCAATGCAACGGCAGTGACCTACAACGAGGCTACCGCTACTTTCGGCGGCAAGCTCAAGGCTGTGAACTACAGCACCGAGATGAGTGTGTTGGCCAACGGGGGTACAGTCACCACTACAGACCAAGGCATCGAGGTGGACGGAGTTGAGGAAAGTGAAGAGATTCCCGGTGGCCTTGCCGGAGTGGTTGTGGCGAGTCCGTATGTGATGTAT
>CADAZW010000106.1 GCA_902792555.1 uncultured Bacteroidales bacterium
CCGTGGAGCTGGCGTTTTCCACGGGATTAGATTTCGTTTCAAGGCTTTTAGATTTCGTTTCAAGGCTTTTAGTTTTGATTTCCACAGGACTAAATCACCTTGCATATTAAATCGTCTGTTTTTCAACTTTTTAACCGAAACAATGCAGGAATGTATGCAAAAAACATTTTAATTATTTATAGGCATTGATACAAATGTTGGCACAGAGAGAGCATGACTATTTCGCAGAGACTGTAATCTGTGCCAACTGCTATATTGTTGCCTTTCTTTTTATTACCCATAAGAGGAATTAGAGAAGGGCAACTTTCACTTTAATTACAGCCACAAATATGATTAATATAGCTGGAGGAGGTTCATGAAGAAGAGAATGGCGGCTATTCGCGGCTCTATTCCAGCGGCCTTGCCGATTTGGGAGTTGTAGCGGTCACGCACTGTTCCATCGCGTTCTATCTTGCCTATCTGGGAGTTGTAGCGGTCACGCACAGTTCCGTCGCGTTCCACCTTGCCTATCTGGGAATTATAGCGGTCACGAATAACGCCGTCGCTCTCTATCTTTCCTACTTGGGAGTTGTAGCGGTCACGCACAGTTCCGTCGCGTTCTACCTTGCCTATCTGGGAGTTGTAGCGGTCGCGGATTATGCCGTCTTTTTCCACCTTGCCTATCTGGGAGTTGTAGCGGTCGCGCACTGTTTGGGCATGAATATCATTGACCATTGATGACTGAACGTCGAACATTATGGCCAGCAGGAGGAATCGGAATAAGGTTTTCATAGCTTTTAGGAATAAATATAAATGTTGCTGAAATAATTGTGAAATCGCAATATCAAAACAGTGTGAGTTCCTCCAGGTCATATTGCCGGGAGGGTTTTTCGCGGTCGAGGGCTACTATTGTGGCGGGGCCGTCGCCGAGGGCATGCATGGCTGAATCGAAGGCCAGCTGGGGTGTGTTGTTCTGCTCGCTCAGGTGGCATAGCCAGATGGTCTTTAGGTGGTAGCAGTGGCGTGCAATTATTTCGGCGGCCTGCTGATTGGAGAGGTGGCCGTTTCCACCGCGTATGCGGTCTTGCAGCACGAGGGGGTAGGGGCCTCGAGCGAGCATGAGGGGATCGTAGTTTGATTCGAGCACAAGATGGGTAGCTTCGTTTACATGACGCTCTATCTCGTCAGTCCAGTGACCGCAGTCGGTGACGATACACAGGCGCACGGAACCATGGCTGATAAGGAAGCCGGTGTTGTCTCTGGAGTCATGCGGCACGGCGAAGGGCGTAATGTCGATGTCGAGTAGGCGGAATGAGGTGCCCCAGTAGAATGTGGTGATATCCTCCAACCGCGGCTTCTTGGTTATGTGACGATTTAGAAATATGCCTTTCTTAGTTTCTTCAGTCATATATATTGGCAGGTTGTCCTTTTGGTTGAGGACTGCGAGAGAGCGCACGTGGTCGATGTGGTGGTGGGTCACAATTACGGCTGCTACCTTGCCGAGAGACATGCCATATTGGTGTGTCTGCTTGCGTAGGCGGCGTTCTGCTATGCCTGCGTCTATCATAATGGCGCCTGCCTTGGTCTGGATGTAGTAGCTATTGCCACTGCTGCCGCTTCCTATTGACTGAAATGTAAACACGGGCGTTTTTGTTTGATGTTTAGTGATTTATGTAAGGGTAGGAGGGAGGTTCTCTATAATTTCCAGCAATTGCGCCGGTGATTCAGCAATGGTGGTTGCTCCATGGCGTATCAAGAAGTCTTTGTCGCGGAAGCCCCATGCTACGCTGACGCAGGACAGAGAGGCGTTGTGGGCGGTGAGTATGTCAACATCGCTGTCGCCAACATAGATGGTGTCTGCCTCACTGGCTCCCATCAGACGCATGACTAGCAGTAGCATGTCGGGTGCGGGTTTGCGCCTCACTTGCTCAGTCTCACCTACGGCGATATTTATGCAGTCGGCAAAAAAACGTTCTCTGAGCTCGCTCACAGCCGGCTGTAGCTTGTTAGACACAATGGCTAGACCCAGATGCCTGCGCTTGAACTCGGAAAGCATCTCTGTCACTCCGGGATAGGGTAGTGTGCGGTCAAGGCAGTGCTCGGTATAATGCTGACGGAAGATGTCGAGGCAATGAAGGATGGAGGCCTCGCTGGTGCCCTGCGGCACAGCCCTCTCTATCAGCTTGGCTATGCCGTTGCCTACCATTAGGCGCACTTCCTGGGTGGTATGCGGGGGGTAGCCGCAGACCTGGAGGGCATGGTTGGTGCTGGCGGTAAGATCGTCGAGGGTGTTGAGTAAGGTGCCGTCGAGGTCGAAGATTATATTTAGGTGCTGCTGATGGGTCATTATGTGGTCTCAGTGATGATGCTGTTACTCCTCCTGCCCCTTCATACTCATGGCTGAGAGTTGGAGTTGACTGTTGAACGAAGCTCTTACGCTGAAAGTCTTGCTTTGTGCGGTACCCTCACTGTCGGTGGCCATGCGGCTTACGGTGCAGCCGGCGCTATAGGTGGGGCCGCTTTCGGAAGGCCGCTTCTCAATGCTGACGGGAGAGATGACAGAGTAGCTTGTTACGCCATTACCGGCATGGCCATCGATGAAGTCGCAGCTCTTGCTGAATACTGCTGAGGTGGTGATATTGTTCAGGGCCTCCTTGTTGTTGTCGGTCAGTGCGGCGAAATAGGCGTTGATGGTGCTTCTGATGGCCTCGCGCTCCTCGTCGGTGGGGCGTGAATCGATGATGAATTGCTTCTGTTCGCGTGCCATCTCGGCGTATTTGCCGTCGGGGTGGAGATCAAGGTATTTCTGCAGGGCTCCTTCAGTGTTGCTGCGCTTGGCGTAAGTCCAGTCGAGCGAGTCAATCTTGTCGTAGGCTAGCTGGTCAAAGGGGCTGTTGGGGAACTTGCTGCGGAACATGGCAAAGTCGTCCACATTGGTGGAGGTGACGATCTTGGCCCACTCCTGCTCATAGCGTTGATAGAGGGCAATATTGTCTTGTATGTCTTTCTTGTGCTCAGTCTCGGGGTGTCGAAGCAAGAATGTCTCAGCATCTGCTATGGAGAAGTTCTCCATCAGGAGGTCGTAGTCCATTTCTTCTTCCACGGCTAATTGGTGGTTGTGGTAGAGCAGCCACCCAACGCCGCCCATCAGTATTACGCCAACAAGACTGCACAGCACAATCAGGCGCAATTTTTTCTTTGATATTTTCCTCTCTTTCTTGGGATTAGGGGCTTTATTCTCCAGGTGGGAGGGGGGAGCAGAATGTTGCTGTATTTCTTTGTTCTCAGCGCCACAGTGGGGGCAGGAATGTGCTCTAGATGAGATTTCACGTCCGCATTCGGGACAGATGATGAGTGCCATGTTATTTACTTTTTCGTGATTTGCTATTTATTTACTATTAGAGTTGATGAACTGATGGTTTTCTAACTTAGTAGTTAGGTTTTAGATTTACTTCGTGGTCAATGATGGGCGGGAAGTCCTCCTCGTAGTGCGACACCATTATCAGGGTGCGCTGGGGCTGCCGGAAGTATTCACATATTATTTGCCTTGCGCGATGGCGATAGCAGGAGTCTAGGCCATGGAAGGGTTCGTCGAGTATCAGTAACGGCGGAGTCTTGACGAAAGCCCGGCATAGCAGTACCCATCGCTGCTCGCCGCTGGATAGACAGAGATAGCTTCTTTTGGCCCATTGGCTGATACCGAAGGTGTCCATCCACTTTGTGATGGCATTATAGTCATCGGCCTTTGGCTGGTAAAAGAGACCAGTGACATCATGCAGGCCGCTGGCCACTATGTCCCTGACGGGCAGGTTGCGGCGGAAGGCGCGAAACATCTCCGGCGACACGAATCCAATATTCTTCTTTATGTCCCAGATGCTCTCGCCGCTGCCGCGCCGCCGGCCGAAGAGGGTGATATTGCAGGCATAGCCTTGCGGGTTATCGGCGCAGATGAGGCTAAGCAAGGTACTCTTGCCACTGCCGTTAGGACCCTTCAGCGCCCAGTGCTCTCCCTCGCGGATGGTGAGATTGAAGTCCTTGAGTATGGTGCGCTCTCCATAGCGAATGTTGATGTTATGGGCTTCCAGCACTTTAAGGCGTGAGGCCGTTGGCTTGCGGTTGTCAATTGTTGGTTTTTGGTTTGCGGGGCTTTCTTGCCAGCGACTGGTGGTAAGCACTATTGCCGTATGCTGTTGCTCGGCCAACTGCTCCAGCAGATTGCTGACGGCGTGACGCCCTGCGACATCCAGTCCGATGAATGGATTGTCGATAATCAGCAGTTGTGGTTTTTTTGCCAGCGCCAGCATCCTGGTCAGCTGGAGGCGACGGAACTCACCAGAGCTCAAGCTTACCACTGTGCGCTCCATCATGCTGCCGAAGTCCATGAGTGAAGACTGATGCTCGCCCTTGAGCACGTCTTTTACCCGTGGTTCGAAGTTCTCGTCTCTTGCACCCTGGTTCCAGCGCATTTGGTAAGCGCTGCCGCCAACGTCCACTCCGGTGGAGTATTGGTCATTGAAGCAGGCATAGCAGATGGTGAGGCCGTCGGCGGTTTCACGCTGTCCCTGTTTGAGTCGGCGCTTGCCTCGCAGCATATCGGTGAGGGTGCTCTTGCCACTGCCGTTGGGGCCGCAGATAATCACTGTCTCGCCCTGGTGGATTTCCATGTTGACAGCTTTGCCAAACTGGAACTCTCCATCGGGCACAGCATCGGTTAGCCTTATAAGCACTTTGTTGCTCATTGGTCAGTTTTAGGGGGCTTAGTGGTCTTGCGACCAGACTGACGTGTTACCCTTGCGGGGTTGCTCTTTACGAAGGCGCTCCATGTGGAGTACTCCCGTGCTGAGACGATGGTGGTGCGTTGGGTATGGTGGCAGTAGGCTATGGCCAAGGCATCGGTGGCATCTAGGAAGGGTCCCATGCTATTCTGGTCAATTTTGAAGATCTTGGCCAGCATGCCAGCCACCTGCTCCTTGCTGGCGGAGCCGTTGCCAGTGATGGCCAGCTTTACTTTGGTGGGCGGATATTCGTGGACTACAAGTTCACGCTCGATGGCTGCAGCTATGGCTACGCCCTGTGCTCTACCCAGTTTGATGGCGCTCTGTATGTTTTTGCCAAAGAAGGGACTCTCTATGGCCAGTTCGTCGGGATGGAAAGTGTTTATGAGTCTTAGCACATTCTCGTGGATGCGCCCCAGCTTGAGATAGATGTCGGCACATTTGCGCAGATCGATAACTCCCATGGCTTCAATGCAGAGATTTCTGCCGCTGGAGCGGATGATGCTGTAGCCCAGTACATTGGTGCCGGGGTCGATGCCCATAATGACGAGGTCAGACTGCTTATTGTCCATCATGCCGCAAAGATACGATTTTTTATTTACTCCGTCCGTACACTAAATAAAGATTTTCTCCGTTTTCTTAAATAGTGAGTTCCTCTTATCGACATATATTGAAATATACCGGCATCTTCGGTAGCATTCAAGCTGTTACGATGCTGGCCTCCATATTGCGCAACAAGGCTGCTGCGCTGCTGATTGATCGCTACGGTCAGGGCTTGGCAGACCTATTTAGCAATACTGCCAACCTTATCAGCACCGCCACGACGCTGGTGATGCCTGTAAGCGTAGTGAGGCGATTGTCGCATCTTTATGAGCATAATGGCGACGGCTCCGCAGAGATAACGGAGGAAATCAGGGTGGTCCGCTCATGGAGTGTGCTAACGGGATTGGTGGCTATGTTGCTGGTGGCTGCTGCTGCTCCACTGCTGAGTGAGATGACCATGGGCAGCATAAGTTTTACCCGCAGCTATCTCTTTCTGTCGCCGCTGCTGATGTTTATCAGCATTAACGGCACCGAGGTGGCTATCCTCAAGGCAACCCGTCGGCTCAAGCAGCTGGCGGTAGCGTCGGTGGTGAGTGCGCTGGCCACGCTGGTGATATGCGTTGTCAGCTATTGGCTGTGGAGTCTGCGCGGTATCGTCATTTCGCTTGACGTAAGTCTGTTGGCTACTACGCTGCTCAATATGCGCTATACCCTCAAGGCTTATCCCTATAGCGCCGCGCCCTTCAGATGGAGCGTACTGCGCAAGGGTGGGGAGATTATCAAGCTCAGTATATCATTCCTGCTGGCATCAGTGGCTGCTGCGCTGGCAGAGATGCTTATACGCACCTTTATTTCCAACAGCGGCTCTATTGAGGACGTGGGGCTCTACGGCGCAGGCTTCGTGCTTACCGTTACATATACCAAGTTTATCTTTTCGGCCATGGATGCTGACTTCTATCCGCGGCTTTCGGGTATAGTGGATGACATAGAGCAGATGAACCTGACTATCAACAGGCAGGTGGTGGTGTGCGTGCTGTTAATAGTGCCATGTCTGATATTGTTTACGCTGTTCTTGCCTCAGATTATCAATATTCTCTATCGCCCCGAATATCAGGAGGTTATCCCTATGGTGATGTGCGCTACACTGTACATGTTTTCCAGGGCAATCAACACACCTATAGCCTATACGGCATTGGCCAAGGGCGACTCGCGGATGTTCTTGATTATAGAGTGCATAGCTGCTCTTCTGCTGGGCGCTTTTGTAGTTGCCGGCTACAGTACGGCAGGCCTCTTGGGCAGCGGCATCGGCCTCACGCTGAGCAACCTGGTGGAGTTGGTGATAATAGCAGTGGTCTATAATCGCGCCTATGGGGTGCTGCTTCATCGCACTACGGTGCAGATAATAATAGGGCAATTACTGTTGCTGATAACTGCTCTTGCCTGCATCGTGTTTATAGCCACTTCTTCAGTGCGATATCCTTTCACGCTGGCCATAGTTTTCATTTCTGCCCTCTTCGCTTGGCGTATGCTTCGCTGTTCCCCTGATAATGGGAAGTAAAAAAATGGCAACTATATACTATTAGACCTCGTATAAAAAAATGAACGAATCGGAAAGATTCGTCCATATGTTTGAGAAGTCGATAGGAATTGTTAAAAATTGGTCTGAAATTAGGGTTGGCCTGATTGTGGCGTAGTTTAGTTTCTTTTACATATTAAAAATACCGGGAACGTATTCGTCCTCATCTCCATTATAATTCTTAAAGTCGTTGAAACTCTCCTTGAAATCATATACATATATATTATCACCAAAAATAGCGCGTTCGATCATATCTGCTTCGTGAATATAGTAGTGGCGTGTTAATACAACACTAAGTTTTTCTATTGTATCATCTGATACTCCATTGCTTTCATTAATCATTCTGTATGGGCGACGGCTTTTTCTCAACACTCTCTTTGCTGACTCCTTCACAATCCTGTGAAGCCCTGATTCGGTTAATTTAACTAATCACATATTTGTTTTTAATTCGTTGTTTTATATAAATATCAAAAGGATTTGATTTATTCAATAAATATCTGTAATTTTGCAACAATATTCTAAAAAGGAGGAACCGTTATGAATATACAAGTTGAAAAAGAGGACGTACTAAAGATGTCTGACACGTTGTTCCCCATAGATGGATATACGTCTTTTAAACTCAGTAGTGATGATTCTGCGTTCGGTATAAAGGAGATTTTTATTCGTAATATACTTACATTGTTTGACGAATCATATCACATTACAAGCATTGAAGATTATGAATTAGATAATGAGGGGTACGAAGTAATTTCTCTTGTGATTAAAACTAACCTTCCTTGGAAGGAGATAGAGAACTTAACTGATATTTTTTGAACATTTCAAGTATTCGTTGGCTGACGTTTTTATCATACTTGATATATTCCAATGTTATACTCATATTATAGAGGGGGTGGCCCGTAGGGCCGGGGGCGTATGATACAAACTTTTACCGGACAGCAATACAAAAAAACAACAGGACGACGCCAAAATCCACATTTGGACTTGGGGCTATCGTCCTGTTAACTTTCTGAGGAGCCGAAAAAGGCTCCGGTAACTTCTCGTTAACTTCTTACTTTAACGGTTGCCGTACATTTTTTCATAGTAGGCCTGGTAGTCGGTGCCTGTTACGGCCTCCACCCATTCGGGATTGTCGAGATACCATCGTATGGTGAGCACGATGCCCTTGGCAAAGGGTGTCTCAGGCTCCCATCCCAGATCCTGACGTATCTTGGTGGGGTCGATGCCGTAGCGTAGGTCATGGCCCAGGCGGTCGGCAACATAGGTGATGAGATCGTCGCTTATCCAGCTTACATCGCTGCGGTCGGCCTCTGGCAGCAGGGTGCGGTACTGCGGCTCAGCCTCCATTATTTCGCGGATGGTGCGGATGATGAGCTTGACGATGTCAATGTTGCGCATTTCGTTGTGGCCTCCCACATTATATACAGAGCCGTCCTTGCCCTTGCTGACCACGAGGTCTATGGCCTTGCAGTGGTCCTCCACATAGAGCCAGTCTCTCACATTCTCGCCCTTGCCATATACTGGCAGCGGTTTGTGGCTGAGTATGTTGCGTATGATGAGCGGTATGAGCTTCTCGGGGAAGTGGTAGGGGCCGTAGTTGTTGGAGCAGCGGGTGATACTTACGGGCATCTTGAAAGTGTCGCGGTAGGCCATCACTATGAGGTCGGCGCTGGTCTTGCTGGCGCTGTAGGGCGAGTGGGGGCAGAGCGGAGTCTCCTCGGTGAAGAATCCCTCCGGGCCGAGTGAGCCATACACCTCGTCGGTGGACACCTGATGATAGCGTACACCTTGGCGCCATGTAGGGTAGCCCTGGCTGTCTTTGCCTGTCACCCATGCCCGGCGAGCTGCATCAAGCAGGTTCTGCGTGCCGAGGATATTGGTCTGCAGGAAAAGCTGTGGATTGGTGATGGAGCGGTCCACGTGGCTCTCGGCGGCAAAGTTGATGACATAGTCAAATTGATACTGCTCAAACAGACTGTCTACTAGCTTGCGGTCGCCGATGTCGCCCTTCACAAAGAAGCAGCGCTTATTGTCGATATCTTTGTCGATGGTACCGAGATAGCCAGCGTAGGTCAGGGCATCAAGGATGACAATGCGCACATCCTGATGCTCACGCAGCATATATTTCACAAAGTTGGAGCCGATGAACCCGGCTGCGCCCGTAACGAGATATGTCTTCATAATAAGGTCGTTTAAGGTATGAAGGTCTTTTTAAGGTCCTTAGGATTCCTTAGTGTCTCCGCGGTGCCAACCGGCACCTTAAAGGCCGTAAGAATCCCAAGGACCTTATCTTGTAAAGAAATGGTTAGCCGAGGAAGCCGAGCAACGCACCGGCAGCAATGGCAGAGCCAATCACGCCCGCCACATTGGGTCCCATGGCATGCATGAGTAGATAGTTGTGCTTGTCGTATTTGAGACCTATGTTCTGCGAGATGCGTGCGGCCATGGGTACTGCGCTTACTCCGGCATTGCCGATTAGCGGGTTGAGTTTCTTATGCTCCGGCAGGAAAACATTCATCAGTTTGACAAACAACACGCCCGAGCAGGTGGCTATGGCGAAGGCCACTGCACCGAGGATGAATATCTTGATAGTGTCGGAGGTCAGGAACTCGCTGGCCTGTGTGGAGCAGCCCACAGTA
>CADAZW010000107.1 GCA_902792555.1 uncultured Bacteroidales bacterium
CTCACACCAGCAATAAGAGAAGGATTTGTGTGTATGAAGTATCCTGCCAATCCCCATCATCCCCGTCAACGTTATTTGCTGACGGTAAAAGGATTGATGCTGTTGGACGGAAATAACAGTTAAGAATCAATCATGTCGACCGTCCTCTAAGATGTAACAAAAAAGCCGCAAAAAAAAGGCGGAATAAGCACATAGAAGACATGAGCCCATAAAAAGCAAATGGCGTGTAACTCATTTGAGCTACACGCCATTTGATAGTGTTTTGTTATGTCTTTGCTTATGCGTATTACTTCACCTCCTCGAAGTCGGCGTCCTGGATGTCGTCCTTGCCCTGGTTGGGCTGGGCGCCGCCCTGGTCGGCACCGGGCTGCGGGCCTGCCTGCGGACCTGCCTGCTGGCCCTGCTGATACATCTGGGCGCTGGCGGCCTGCCATGCTGCGTTGAGCTCGGCGATGGCTGCGTCGATGGCGGCAATGTCGCCACTCTTGTGGGCATCCTTCAGTTTCTGGAGGGCGGCCTCGATGGCTGGCTTCTTGTCAGCGGGCAGCTTGTCGCCAAGCTCCTGCAGCTGATTCTCGGTCTGGAAAATCATGGAGTCAGCCTGGTTCTTCTTGTCGATGGCCTCGCGCTCCTTCTTGTCGGCCTCGGCGTTGGCCTGTGCCTCTGCCTTCATGCGGTCGATCTCCTCCTTGGAGAGTCCGCTGCTGGCCTCTATGCGGATGGCCTGCTCCTTGCCGGTGGCCTTGTCCTTGGCGCTGACGGATAGGATACCGTTGGCGTCGATGTCGAAGGTTACGTCAATCTGCGGAACGCCGCGGCGTGCCGGGGCGATGCCGGTGAGGTTGAACTGGCCGATGCTCTTGTTCTGGGCTGCCATGGGGCGCTCGCCCTGGAGCACGTGGATGGTCACCTCCGTCTGGTTGTCGGCTGCGGTGGAGAAGGTCTCGGTCTTCTTGTATGGAATGGTGGTGTTGGCCTCGATGAGCTTGGTCATCACGCCGCCGAGGGTCTCGATACCCATTGACAGCGGGGTTACATCAACGAGCACTACGTCGCTCACTCCCTCCTCGCGGTTGAGGATGGCGCCCTGGATGGCTGCACCCACGGCCACTACCTCGTCGGGGTTGACGCCCTTGCTGGGGGCCTTGCCGAAGTACTGCTCCACGAGCTGCTGCACGGCGGGGATACGGCTGGAGCCGCCCACGAGGATTACCTCGTCGATGTCGGAGGTAGAGATCTTGGCGTCGCGGATAGCGTTCTGGCAGGGCTCGAGGCATGCCTGGATGAGGCTGTGGGCCAGCTGCTCAAACTTGGCGCGGGTGAGAGTCTTCACAAGGTGCTTGGGCACACCGCCGGTAGCGGTGATGTAAGGCAGGTTGATCTCGGTGGAGGTGGTGGAGGAGAGCTCTATCTTAGCCTTCTCGGCAGCCTCCTTGAGTCGCTGCATAGCCATGGGGTCAGCGCTGAGGTCGGCGCCCTCGTCCTTCTTGAACTCTTCTACGAGCCAGTTGATGATGACCTGGTCGAAGTCGTCGCCGCCGAGGTGGGTGTTACCGTTGGTGGAGAGCACCTCAAACATGCCGCTGCCGAACTCCAGGATGGAGATATCGAAGGTACCGCCGCCGAGGTCGAAGACGGCAATCTTCATATCCTTGTCGCTCTTGTCGAGGCCATAGGCCAGGGCTGCTGCGGTGGGCTCATTGACAATACGCTTCACGTCGAGACCGGCAATCTGTCCGGCCTCCTTGGTGGCCTGACGCTGTGAGTCGCTGAAATAAGCAGGCACGGTGATGACGGCCTCCTTCACCTCCTGGCCGAGGTAGTCCTCAGCAGTCTTCTTCATCTTCTGCAGGATGATGGCAGAGATCTCCTGGGCGGTGTACTGACGTCCGTCGATGTCAACGCGCGGCATGCCGCCCACGTTAGCCACCTTATAAGGCACGCGTGCTACCTCCTGCTGCACCTGGTCGAATTTCTCGCCCATGAAGCGCTTGATGGAGTAGATGGTGCGTGTGGGGTTGGTGATGGCCTGACGCTTGGCGGGGTCACCCACCTTGCGCTCGCCACCTTCTACAAAACCGACTACCGAGGGGGTAGTCCTCTTTCCTTCGCTGTTAGCGATTACAACAGGCTCGCTGCCCTCGAATACAGAGACGCAGGAGTTGGTTGTTCCTAAATCGATTCCAATAATCTTTCCCATAGTTGTGTTTATTTTTTATTGTTATTATTCGGTTTTCTTGCAGTCCACAATCGACTGCACCCCACAACTATGCAAGAGGTGTGCCAAAGTTAATGTTTGAGGTTTGAGATTTGAGGTTTGAGGTTTGAATGCAAGCAACACGCAAAGAAGATGCGATGATAATCGGATTATTGCAATGAAATTATTGCTGCGACCATTGCCCGCTGCCATATTCTCTGCATTAAATTTTCTTAAGTCCACGTTAAAATTTCTAAGGTCCGCGTTAGATTTTCTAAGGTCTGCGTTAGATTTTCTAAGGTCTGCGCGGGGTTTTATCTCTGCACGAGAGGAGTGAGGAATGCATCGCAATGACTTTTGTTAGCCGACGGCGAAACAGACGCCGGCACACAAAGAATGCCTTAGGGTATGGCGGCTATAAAAGCAAAGCACCCACTTTTGCATTTGTTTGATTTTCAACACGTTGTACAAAAAAAAGAAAAGAAAAAAAAGAAAAGTAACCAAAAGAAATAGAAAAAAAAGAAAAAGTAATTGTCGAATATAAATATTCTCCAATTACGGAAAAAGAAGAAGAAAAAAAAATATAACTGTCGAAAAGAAAAGTGTTTTTTGGCAGTATAGGGAAAAATGCGTATATTTGCAGCGTGAAGGAACCAATGTCTTAACATTCTAACTCTTTAACTTTTTAGCCCTTTATGAAGAGAGTATTGATTATCGGTGCGGGAGGCGTGGCCACCGTGGCCGCCCACAAGGTAGCGAAGAACACTGACGTGTTCGGTGAGATAATGATTGCCAGCCGCACGAAGTCGAAGTGCGACGCCATAGTGAAGGCGATAGGCCGCCCCGACATCAAGACGGCACAGGTAGACGCCGACAGCGTGGAGCAGCTGGTGGAGCTGATGAACGGCTTCAAGCCCGACATCGTGATGAACCTCGCCCTGCCCTATCAGGACCTGACCATCATGGAGGCCTGCCTGCAGACGGGCTGCAACTACCTCGACACCGCCAACTATGAGCCCAAGGACGAGGCGCACTTCGAGTACTCATGGCAGTGGGCCTACCGCGAGCGCTTTGAGAAGGCCGGCCTCTGCGCCATACTGGGCTGCGGCTTCGACCCGGGCGTGACCAGCATCTTCACCGCCTACGCCGCCAAGCACCACTTCAAGGAAATCCACTACCTGGACATAGTGGACTGCAATGCCGGCAACCACCACAAGGCCTTCGCCACCAACTTCAATCCCGAGATAAACATCCGCGAGATAACGCAGAAGGGCCTCTACTATGAGAACGGCAAGTATATCGAGACCGAGCCGATGGAGATACACCAGCCCCTCACCTACCCCAACATCGGCCCCAGGGAGAGCTACCTGCTGCACCACGAGGAGATAGAGAGCCTGGTAATCAACTACCCCACCATCAAGAGGGCACGCTTCTGGATGACCTTCGGCCAGCAGTACCTCACCTACCTCGACGTGATACAGAACATCGGCATGAGCCGCATCGACGAGGTGGAGTACAAGGCTCCCAAGGCCGACGGCACAGGCATGGAGACGGTGAAAATCGTGCCGCTGCAGTTCCTGAAGGCCGTACTGCCCAACCCGCAGGAACTGGGCGAGAACTACGATGGCGAGACAAGCATAGGCTGCCGTATACGCGGCATAGGCCTCGACGGCAAGGAGCACACCTACTATGTATATAACAACTGCTCGCACCAGGCAGCCTACCAGGAGACGGGCATGCAGGGAGTGAGCTACACCACCGGCGTGCCTGCCTGCATCGGCGCCCGCATGTTCGCCCTCGGCCTGTGGGCCAAGCCCGGAGTGCACAACGTGGAGGAGTTCGATCCCGACCCATTCATGGACGAGCTAAACAAGCAGGGCCTGCCGTGGCACGAGATACACGACGGCGACCTGGAACTGTAGGACAATAAACAATAACCGTTAAACAATAACCGTTAAACAATAACCGTTAACCTTGTTCCTGCAGACAGGTACTTGGCTAACGGTTATTTGGTATAGATGGGCGTACTGTGAAGTACACGACTTTACCATTTATCTGTCGCATAATTCAGCCACAATATCGCACTGACGTTTTTTGTTGTTCTTTCACACTCCGACAAATTGGAATTTACTTTTCATTAAATCTCCTTCTTTTTTGCGATATATTCCCATGTTACACAATGCAGTGCACCGCCTTCTTTTATCAAAGGTTTTGCATAAATGGGGATAATCTTCAAATCTGGGAAAAGTTTTTCAAAAATATTCAAAGCTGCAATATCGCTCTCGCTATCTATATTTTCAGAAAGACATGGAAGTAATATACCATTGCTCACTCTTAAAAAATTCAGATAGCACCATGAATCCTTATCTTCTTTACAGTCTAAATCGAGTTGAACAACATCGAATTTAGCTTCAAGGATTTTTAAGAGTCTGTTATGAAATGCTTTGGCTTTGTTTTTCCAACATCCATTCAAAAGTATTCGATTATCATCCAGAGGTGCAACCATTCCATCTGAGTGTCCGCAGAAGTCTTTCATGTCCCAGGGTAAAAGTATTATTTCTTCAGCACACAAGGAATCTTTTAGATGCTGCAAAAGTTCAAGAGCCGTCCATTGGGGATTTTCGCTGAAAATCTTATCCGTCATAATAACCTTATTGCCACATCTCACATAGTTTCCTCCATCAAATATGATATTCATATTAGTTGGAGTAAATAGATGCAGACCCTTACAAACTTCATCCTGATTGGTTATAGTCTTCTGGTACGTCTTGTATTCAACTAAATAATCTGGATTATATCTGAATTTAGAGTAAGTGCCATCACTGAAAATCATTACTGGCATATAATCCCGACACCAATAATTTTGAGTATTAGATAACTCTCGGTGTTCTACGTTCAACTTGGATAGAGCGGCAGAAATAGATTCTGCTACACTTGCTGTTTTTGGTGTTGTACGTAGCCGTTCTGAGGTATAAATGATAATATCTTCCATAAATATAAATGTTTGGTTAAATTCCGATTTATCTGTTCTGTTTCGTGATGAGTATGCCATTGTTTTACATATTTATAGAAACAAAACGACCCGCACATTTAAGCATCGTGGATAGAATTGGCAGGGGCTCACGATGCAAAGGTATGGTTTTTTGCGCTGACAAACAAGAGAAAAGTCTTTTTTCAAAGGAGAGTTTATTACTCACAGAGTTTTTCTAAACCTTGCTTTCTTTGTTTAGTAATTATCTTGCGCCCTATTATGGTAACGCAATGTTACATTTTTGCTATTTTTTGTAGCCATAAATAATGATTTTTGCACTTTGGGGTAGGCAGAATATTGATAATTGAAAGATTTTTCGTAACTTTGTGCGATTTATATTTATAAAATAGGTGTAATGATAGTAAGTGCCGTGCAGTGCGACGTGTCAGCGCCCGAGAAGATTGCCCAGATGATTGGCGGCAATGCGGGCAGCGACCTCTATGTGCTCCCCGAGATGTGGAACACTGGTTTTACCGTCAATCCGCAGGCTGATGCCATAGCCGAATCAGAGGCCCGAGCCATTATGGCGCGTCTGGCAGCAGAGCAAGGCTGCGCTGTGGCCGGCAGCATGGCCGTGAGGAGTCGCAGAGTCGCAGAGTCGCAAGGTCACGAGGCTGAGAGTGAAGAGTTTCGCAACCGTTTCTTCTTTGCCGAGCCTGACGGCACTATGAGCCATTACGACAAGCACCACCTTTTCTCCCTTGCCAAGGAGGACCGCGCCTTCGTGGCCGGGCAGCAGCGCACCGTAGTCAACTACTGCGGCATGAGAATCATGCTGCTGGTATGCTACGACCTGCGCTTCCCTGTATGGAGCCGCTGCAACGAGGACTACGACTGCATACTCTACGTGGCCAACTGGCCCACGCTGCGCATAGAACCTATGCGCACCCTGCTCAAGGCGAGGGCTATAGAGAACCAATGCTATGTGGTGGGCGTAAACCGTACGGGAGGCCTCTTCGGCGGGCACAGCGCCATCATAGGCCCTGACGGTACGGTTATCAAGGAAGCCTCTGCCGACAAGGAGGAGGTTGTCAGCGCCGACCTGAGCATGGAGCCCCTGCTGAAACTGCGCAAGAAATTTCCCGTGCTCAAGGACAGAGACGAGGTGGAGGTTAAAAGGTTGAAAGATTAAAAGATTAAAAAATTAAAAGATTGAAAGATTGAAAGATTGAAAGATTGAAAGATTGGAAGATTGAAAAATTAAAAGGTTAAAAATTAAAATATAGCATAAGACACATGGAAAAGAAACTATTGCTCGGTGACGAGGCCATTGCGCTGGGTGCCATCCACGCAGGGCTGAGCGGCGTTTACGCTTATCCGGGCACTCCAAGTACAGAGATTACCGAATTTATTCAGACTAACCCGCTTGCCCAAGAGCGCGGCATCCACAGCCACTGGTCCACCAACGAGAAGACAGCCATGGAGGCAGCCCTCGGCATGAGCTACGCTGGCAAGCGCGCCTTGGTATGCATGAAGCATGTGGGCATGAACGTATGCGCCGATGCCTTCATCAACAGCGCCATCACCGGAGTGAACGGCGGCCTCATAGTGCTGGCTGCCGACGACCCGTCGATGCACTCCAGCCAGAACGAGCAGGACAGCCGCTTCTACGGCAAGTTTGCCATGATACCCATCTTTGAGCCGAGCAATCAGCAAGAGGCATACGACATGATGGACAAGGCCTTTGCCCTGTCAGAGGAGCTGAAGGAGCCGGTGCTGATGCGCATCGTTACCCGCCTGGCCCATAGCCGTGCCGCCGTGGAGGTGAAGGAACCCCGACAGGAGAACGCCTTCAGCCCCGCCACCGACAATGCCCACTGGGTGCTGCTGCCCGGCAATGCCAAGCGCAACTACAATGACCTCATCGGCAAGCAGCAGGCTATGCGTGAGGCCAGCGAGGCATCGGTATTCAACAAAGCTGAAACCGGGAGCCAAGAGTCAAGTATCGATGGCAAGAAGCTCGGCATCATTGCCTGCGGCATAGGCTACAATTATGTGCGCGAGGCTATCGGCGACAGCATGAATGTGCTCAAGGTGAGCCAGTATCCGCTGCCCGCCACCGCCATCAAGGAACTTGCCGACAAGAGCAATGAGCTGCTGGTGGTGGAAGACGGCCAGCCCGTAGTGGAAGAAGATGTCAAGGCATTGCTTGGAAAGGACTATACGGTGAAAGGCCGCCTTACCGGCAATCTGCCCCGCACCGGCGAGCTCACCCCCGATAGCGTGGGAGCTGCCCTCGGCAAGGAGAGCAGCGCCGCCTACGGCACCGCCAAGAACCTCGCCGGCCGTCCGCCGCAGCTCTGCCAGGGATGCGGACACAGGGATGTGTACGGCGCCCTGCGCGAGATAATTGACGAATACCCCGACGCCCGCGTGTTTGGCGACATCGGTTGCTACACACTGGGTGCGCTGCCGCCGTTCAAGGCACTGGCCAGCTGCGTGGATATGGGCGCAAGCATCACGATGGCCAAGGGTGCCGCCGATGCCGGACTGCGCCCCGCCATTGCAGTGATCGGCGACTCCACCTTCACCCATAGCGGCATGACCGGTCTGCTGGATGCCATCAACGAGAACAGCAGCATCACAGTGATCATCAGCGACAACCTTACCACCGGCATGACAGGCGGTCAGGACTCGGCCGGCACCAACAAATATGAGGCCATCTGCCTCGGCCTCGGCATGAACCCCGACCATCTGCACGTGGTCACCCCGCTGCCCAAGAACATTCCCGCCATCGCCCAGCTTATCCGCGATGAGATAGCCTATGAGGGAGTGAGCGTAATCATCCCGCGCCGCGAATGCATCCAGACAGCCGCCCGTCATGCACGGGAGAGAAAATTAAAAAGTTAAAAAATGAGATAGCATTTGTTTGCCTCAATGGCTTGCAATTAAATATCAAATTTCAAATATCAAATCTCAAATGAAGAAAGATATCATCCTTTGCGGTGTGGGCGGGCAAGGCATCCTCTCCATCGCTACAGTAATAGGCGAGGCCAGCACAGAGGCAGGTCTCTATCTCAAGCAGGCCGAAGTGCACGGCATGAGCCAGCGCGGCGGTGATGTGCAGAGCAATCTGCGTCTCAGCACCGACCCCATCTGGAGCGACCTGATTCCGAAGGGTGAGGCCGACCTCATAATCTCCATGGAGCCCATGGAGGCACTGCGCTACCTGCCCTACCTGAGCAAGCAGGGCACTATCGTAACGAGCAGCAAGCCCTTCGTCAACATTCCCAATTATCCCGAGGAGAGTGAACTGATGGCCGAACTGGACAGTATGCCCAGCGTGGTGAAGCTCGACATCGAGAGCGTGGCCAAGGACGCCGGCAATGCCCGCGGAGCCAACATGGTGCTGCTCGGCATGGCAGCCCCCTACCTGGAGATTCTCTCCGTAGAGCAGCTGCGCAAAGCCATCAGCGTAATATTCGCCCGCAAGGGTGAGGCTGTGGTGGAGGCCAACCTAAAGGCCTTCGACTGCGGCGTGGCCGCCAGCAAGGGCTGATACGAAAGCGACAATAGCCGAAACCCATTTTCAACCAATACATACACACACAATGATTCACAACCCGCAAATGGAATGCATGGGCCGCGAAGAGATGCGCGCCCTGCAAAGCGAGAGACTAAGAAAAACCGTCAAGACCTGCTATGAGAAGGTGCCCTTCTATAAGAGGAAGATGGACGAGCTGGGCGTGAAACCCGAAGACATCAAGACGGTAGATGACGTAACCAAGTTGCCTTTCACCACCAAATATGACCTAAGAGACGAGTATCCCTTTGGCTTGCAGGCTGTGCCTATGAGCGAGATAAAGCGCATCCATGCCTCCAGCGGCACCACAGGCAAACCCGTAGTAGGCACCTACACTCAGAACGACCTCGATATGTGGGCCGAGTGTGTGGCCCGCGTGCTGGCCGTAGGTGATGTAGGCCCCGGCGATGTGGTGCAGGTGAGCTACGGCTACGGCCTGTTTACCGGCGGTCTCGGTGCCCACGATGGCGCTGCCAAGCTGGGTGCCGTGCAGCTGCCCACCTCAGCAGGCAACTCTGAGAAGCAGATAATGCTCATGCAGGACCTCGGCACGACAGCCATCTGCTGCACGCCGTCCTATGGACTCCACCTGGCTGAGGTGATAGAGAAAAACAAAGTTCCCGCCGAGAATCTCAAGCTGCGCGTAGGCTTCTTCGGTGCCGAGCCCTGGACCTGGGGCATACGCCGCGAGCTGGAGGCCAAGCTGCACATCAAGGCCATCGACATCTACGGCCTCACCGAGATGTGCGGTCCCGGCGTAGGCGGTGAGTGCCTGTATCAGGATGGCACCCATGTGTGGGAAGATATGTTCCTGCC
>CADAZW010000108.1 GCA_902792555.1 uncultured Bacteroidales bacterium
AGGCGGAGGCCAGCTTGTGATTTTTGATGGCCATCTTGAGGGTGTTGGCGATGGACTGTTGTCCGACCACATCCTCAAATTTCTGCGGGCGGTATTTTCTAGCCGAAACTACAAAGTTGTCCACGGGAAAGGGGTTAGTTGGGGGGTTGGTAATTGAGAATTGAAAATTATTGCCCGGTCCGGGGGGACCGCGCGGGAAAACCGCGCGGCACAGTTTTCTTTGCCGTTATTGCCCGGTCCGGGGGTGGACTCGCGCGGGAAAACCGCGCGGCACAGTGGGGAGGGCTGGACTATTTCTTGAGGGCGTTGAGGAGGATTTCCTCCATCACCTTATAGCCTGCGAGGTTGGGATGTAGGCCGTCGCCGGTGTATTCCTTGATCATGGAGACGCCATCGTCGGCCAGCAGTGCGGTGTAGTAGTCAATGTATGGTATTTTCTGCTGCTTGGCGTAGGCGATGATCAGTTTGTTGAGAGCGGCGATCTGTTCGGGGGTGTCCTTTACCTCGGGGCGCCAGCCGATTCTCTTGGCCGGAGTGACGGAGCAGAGGTATGGCTTTATCTTATTGGCCTTGGCAAGCTCGACCATGGAGATGATATTGCCCATGATATTGTCGATAGATATCTTGCCCTGATTAAGGGCGATATCGTTGATGCCGCACATGATGACCACGCACTGGGGGTGCAGGTTGATGACATCCTGGCGGAAGCGCACCAGCATCTGGCTGCTTACCTGACCACTGATGCCTCGGCCCACGAAGTTATGGTCGGTGAGCCACTGGCCGTCCTTTTCCACCCATCCCTCTGTGATGGAGTTGCCCATCAGCACAGCCTTGGGGCGAGAGGTGATCTTCTGGTTATCCTTGGCATAGCGTGAGAAGCGTGCCCAGTCCATGGTGTTGGCACGTTGGTCCTCATACTCATTAATAATCTTGTTGCGCAGAGCCTTCACCTGATCGTCGCTGAGCTTGACGGTGTAGTCAGTCTGTGCCTGGGTGTAGCCGCAGGCTATGATAGCTGCGGCAGCAAGGGAAAGAAGTCTTTTCATATTGTTGATGTTTTTTGTTGGTTTCTTAGCAACCACTTTTCTTCGCTATAACACAAAGCAAGCTTTCTGTCTATGGCTAAATCAAAAGATTTGTTTAATTCTGACTGCGAAGTTAGCAAATAAATATTAGATGGTAAAGATGTGTGGACAAAAAATGCTATTTCTGCACCACGATGAGGCTGTCGGCCTTGACACGCTTTTGCAGCCATTGACGTAGGTGGCGGCTCTCGTCGGGAGAGAGGCGCTGTGTTGCTTTGGTCTGAATCAGAGCGACCACAAAGCGAGTGATGGCTGTGGTGTCGAGGTGCGCCTCGGCATTGTTGGCAAGGCTTAGGCTGCTAACCTGCGGGAAGAGGGTGGTCATCTCGCTGAGCACGTCGGGGGTGAGGGCTTCATAGCGCGTATAGTCGGAGAGCTGCTTGTGGAGCATGGCAGCCTCGGCGGTGAGCTCCAGCAGCTGCTTGTGTTCATTGCTGCTGTTGCCTGCCATCTGGCTGAGTTGGTTGGTGAGACTGAGTAGGCTGTCAGACTGTATGCCCTGGATGATGCTGAGGCGGTAGCGGCTGAGGTGGTACTGTTCCATTCGGCGTTGAGCCTCGGCCTTGGTTGCCTCGGTAATCTCCCTGCCCACTGCCACGACGCGCAGGGTTGGCAGGGAGTCGTCGTCATCAATGGTGCTGGAAATGATCTGTGTGCCAGACTGCACCAATTCATTCTTGATAAACTTGCGAACGGAGTTGTCGAAGACGCTACGGTGCACGATGCTCACGGTCATAAAGATGGCAGGAATCATTGTCACCACCACAATAGACATAAGGATATTCTTGGTCTTGCGTGCCTGCTCGATGCTCTTGAACTCCTGGCGGTTGAAATGCATCAGCCTTACTCCGACGAATGTGGCGAGGGCTATGAACACCGTGTTGATAAAGAAAAGGTAGGAAGCACCGAGGAAGTAAAGCCAATGGCCGGTGGCCAGGCCGAAGCCTGCCGTGCAGAGAGGAGGCATGAGGGCGGTGGCTATGGCAACTCCCGGTATTACATTGCCCTTGCCGCGTGTGCAGAGAGCAATGATGCCGGCTGCGCCGCCGCAGAAGGCAATGAGAACATCGTAGAGGGTTGGCGAGGTGCGTGCGAGCAACTCAGACTGTGCCTCGCTAAGCGGAGTGAGCAGGAAGTAGAAGGTGGCGGTGAGCACACTGATGAGAGCAGCTACGCCGTAGTTCTTGGCCGCACGTTTGAGCAGCTCAAGGTCGTTGGTGCCCACGGCCAGTCCCATGCCGATGATAGGTCCCATAAGCGGAGATATGAGCATGGCGCCGATGATGACTGCCGTGGAATTGACATTGAGGCCAAGCGAGGCGATGAAGATGGCAAAGATAAGCACCCACAGGTTGGCTCCGCGGAAGCTCACGCCACTGCTTATCTGATTGATGATATCGCGTTCTTCTTCCTTGTCAGGCATGAGGTTGAAGTACACCTTTATTTGGTTAAAGATTTTTGTGGTGTCCATAGTCCATAGTGATTTTGATGCAAAGATAGTGAAAAAAAATAAGACGGCAGTCTTTTTGCGTTTAAAGAGACAAAGCATGGCTTGCGGGTGCGAAATGAAAAGTCGGGTGTTGTTTTTGCTGGTCTTTTTGTGTTGCCTGCCGGTTAAAGATGGCGAAAATAAGATGTTTTTGGTCAGTAATTTTGTGATGTCGCAGAAGATTGCTATATTTGCACAAATTAATATATAAATAAGGTGATGAAACATTTACTCGCTATTTTAGCCGTTGTGTTGGCTACGGTCTTGATGCCTCATGAGATATATGGTCAGAAGGCCAAGGGCAATGCTGATGAAGCGGAAAAGGTGAGCACCTACCAGCAAAAGGTGGGATGGATGCCTACGCGCTATCTCTTCGGCGTGGCTACGAGCTACGCCGATTCGATAACGATGGTGACGATGGTGGCCCCCGTTGACAGCATGGCTTATGACAAGAACACCAAGACGCTGCTGGGCTTGGACCTCTACACGACAAGTTTTCGCAACTTCCTGGAGGCGCAGGGCCGCAAGGGCTATATATGCTCCACCTTTGTGTGCGAAACAGAGAAGGAGGCCGAGAGCAGGCTGACGGCAGTGTGCAAGCGAGTGAACAAGAAAAAGCAGACGCGGCTGGAGTCGGCCGACGGATTCCTCTACCACCGTATTGCCACGGAGTATATCTACAGCAATGCGGGGGAGGATGTGGAAAGTGAAAAGTGAAAAACGAAGAAGGCAAAGGGAAGTGTGAAAAACTAAAAAGAGAATTGATTTGAAGAATATCATATTAAAAATATCGGATTTTGCGGTGAGGCTGGAGCTTGACGAAGAGGTCATGGCCTTGCCGAACAATTACAGGCCTTTTGTGGCAGAGAGCGCTGAAGATGTAGGCGAGTTGCTGAGCATGAAGGTCGGCTTGGATGCCGTGAGCAAGGAAGGTAGTGAGATGCTCAGTTCCTTTGAGGATCTCGGCTATCGGCAGGAAGTGTATAAGCGTCAGGAGGGCGGATACATCTTTGAGATATACAGTTACGACGGCTATCTGGCCGCTACGATGGAGAGCAGTGAGCGCTTTGAGCATAACAAAGTGTGTATAAGCGGCGTAGAGAGGACGACCAAGGAGTTTGGCTTCAATAATACGCTGATGATAGCCTTTGCCTTCAGTTCGGCCTACCATGGCACACTGATGATGCATTCCTCGGTGGTGGCGAAGGACGGATGGGGCTATATGTTTCTCGGCAAGAGCGGCACGGGCAAGAGTACTCACTCCTCGCTGTGGCTGAAGCATCTGGAGGGCTATCATCTGCTCAACGACGACAACCCTGTGTTGCGAGTGAGAGGCCGTGAGGTGACAGTCTATGGTTCGC
The DNA here is from genome assembly GCA_902792555.1 of uncultured Bacteroidales bacterium. Classification (GTDB taxonomy): domain Bacteria; phylum Bacteroidota; class Bacteroidia; order Bacteroidales; family Bacteroidaceae; genus UBA6382. The sequence continues at coordinate 3,936 of CADAZW010000108.1, forward strand.
CGTGGAGTGGCAAGACGCCATGCTACCGCCAGGAGCACGCCAAGGTGGGTGCGCTGGTGATGCTGGAGCAGAAACCATATAACAAGATTAGCCGCGAGAGTGTGGTGGCGGCCCTATCGTCGATGCTGTGCTCATGTAGTGTGATGATATGGGACCGCAGCAGCTATAACGAGATCATGCGTACCATAGAGCAGGTGATAACCCTGGTGGGTGTACATCATCTGGAGTGTCTGCCCGACGAGGCCGCTGCCCGGCTGAGTCATGAGACGATAGCCGTTAAACAATAAACAATAACCAATAAACAATAACCGTTAACCAATAACCGTTAACCATTGAATGATTGAGAGCCGCAGCATAGATAACGAGTTGCTGATTCCAGAGGTGGGCAAGCTCATTGACGAGGGCCACACCGTAAGGATGACCGTCAGGGGACGCAGTATGAGACCCTTTATCGAGGACGGGCGTGACAAGGTAATACTGGCTAAGGCAGACAATCTGCGAGTGGGAGACGTGGTGCTGGCAAGGACGCTGGAGAAAAGCTACGTGATACATCGTCTGACGGAGATGGATGAGACCACGGGACAGTGCATACTGCGCGGCGACGGCAACCTAGACCTGGAGCATTGCAGCAAGGATGACATACTGGCAAAGGTTACTGACATACTGCGCAAGAAAAAGGAACGGCGGTATAGCCTTGACGGTTTTACCTGGAAGATCTATTCCTGGATATGGACGCATCTGCGTCCCGTGAGACGCTATCTGCTGGCTATATACAGAAGGCTGCCGGGAGTTGGGAGCTGACAGTGAAAAATGAAGCGCAGTTGCGCGACACTATAAAAGAATAAAGACATGAAACTGAAACCAAGCTTTGAGCTGCGCGACGTCTGCGGTGAGCAGGTGGTGATACCGTGCGGCATAGAGAACGTGAACTTTGACAGCATTATCCACCTTAACGAGACAGGCGCCTTTCTGTGGCGCGAGGCTGAGAAGGGCGACTTCAGCGTGGAGAGCCTGACAGCTGCACTGTTGAACGAGTATGAGGTGGACGAAGCTACCGCCACGAGGGACGTGGCATCCTTTGTGGCCAAGCTCAATGAGCAGAAACTGGCAGAGGAATAGAG
>CADAZW010000109.1 GCA_902792555.1 uncultured Bacteroidales bacterium
GAGTATGAGAGTAATTTTTAAGAAAAGTGTAATAAGCTCTCTGTTATTTTGATATTTCCTCGATGATATACTGAATAATCTTTACCTCCGCACGGCAAAGAAAACACACCGTCTGCCTATACATATTTATAACACGTACGCGCGTGAGCGGGAGGATGACAGGGAAAAATAATGGTAATGACATAGCAGTTGGCATTAATCTGGCAATAACTGTTATTTCATAAGCCCACGTCGCTGTTAAGTTTGTATCATAAGCCCACGTCGCTGTTAAGTTTGTATCATACGCCCCCGGCAGCCAAGCTGCCACCCCCTCTATCTTAGAGGGGGAGCCGTCTCCCTGCCTTCAAGAGCAGAACGGCATGCGGTAGAACGGCTTGCAAGCTCCCCCTCTAAGATAGAGGGGGTGCCGTCTCCCTGCCTTCAAATGCAGAACGGCATGCGGTAGAACGGCTTGCAAACTCCCCCTCCAAGATAGAGGGGGTGCCGTCTCCCTGCCTTCAAGAGCAGAACGGCATGCGGTAGAACGGCTTGCAAGCTCCCCCTCTAAGATAGAGGGGGTGGCTGCGGAGTTTGCGACGCAGACGGGGGCGTATGAAAGTAATTTCTATTTCACACGCTAAGCCAGGGGCGTATGAGAGTAACTTTACCAAACAGAGTATGAGAGTAATTTTTAAGAAAAGTGTAATAAGCTCTCTGTTATTTTGATATTTCCTCGATGATATACTGAATAATATCATCGGGATGGTCAAAGACATCTTTGTTTTCAAAGCGCAGAGTGCGGATTCCATATTTGTCTGCCAATTCCCTTTCCCTCACATAATCATATTCCGAAACTGTTCTCTGGTTATGGTAGTTACCATCAAGTTCAACAGCAAGCTTCACCTCCGGACAATAGAAATCTAATACGTAATTGTCTATGCTATACTGCCTGCGAAACTGCAGACCCGCCACTTTTTTACCCTTAACTATATTCCAAAACGCTGCCTCCGCCGGGGTAGCGTTCCTGCGTAGCTTGCGGCGGACGTTCCTCAGATGAGGCGCGTTTTTGCTGTATTTATCCATGATAGTTCTTCATTCCTATAATTGCTGTATGGAGTTGATATCATGCGCATGCTTAAATTATACGCGTGCTTAAAAAGTTACCATCATACGCCCCCGGCAGCCAAGCTGCCACCCCCTCTATCTTAGAGGGGGAGCCGTCTCCCTGCCTTCCTTATGTCTGACTAGGCCCGCTGGCTTGCAAACTTACCTAATGTCTAATGGCATGCAGGCTCCCCCTCTAAGATAGAGGGGGTGGCTGCGGAGCGTGCGACGCAGACGGGGGCGTATGAAAGTAACTCCTATTTTACTTTCCAGACAGGGCTACTTCTTGAACGGGGGATTGAGGACTGAGCCGAGGAGGTCGGCGGCCTCGGGGTGCTCGCGCACGTAGGAATCGATATGGCGGACGCGCTTCTCTGCCAGAATCTCATCGACGGCAATGAGGAACTCATCGTTGATGGCGGTACCGAAGACCTTCATGGTGGGCGAAAGGCTCATGTAGGCGTTGACCAGCGGCGGGATGTTGAATCCGAGCTTCCTGACCTCGCCGTTGAGCAGGCGATAGTCGGCCTTGAAGTCTTTCTCGGTGAGGATGGAGGCGAGGTAGTCGGGATCGGTGTCGATGAGCAGGGGCTTGACGGCCGTAACGAGGCGGTCCTTGTCGCCGAAATGCTTGTGAAGGAAATAAAGGATAAGGTCGCGTCCCACATGGCTGAAGCTGGGGTACATGGTCATCTTGCCGAAGAAATAGCGCACGTTGGGCATCACGACGGTGAGGGCTCCGAGTCCGTCCCAGAGATTGTCGAGGGCGAAGAGGCTCTTGGCCAATGAGCGCCCGGTGTTCTGATACTCCAGTGTTACGAAGGAGCGTCCCAGCTCGATGGTCTGGGGCATATAGTCGCTGATGAATCGCTCGGAGAAGTGGAACATGTGGCCCGTGGCAAGCCTGGGCTGGCCGTCGGCGTTGAGGCTTATCTCATTGCCGGGGAAATAGCGGTAGCCGCCTATGATCTCCTCGTCCTCAGGATTCCAGACGATGAGCTGCTTGTAGGGATTGGTGCAGGTGTCAAACTCGTCGAGGTCGAGGGCTTTGCCGGTGCCGCCGCCGGCGGCGCGGAAGGCTATCTCACGCAGTCGGCCAATCTCGCGTAGCACATTGGGCGAGTCTTGCCAGGTAACGATGTATATCTCGTTGTTACTCTTGTTAGTGCGGCGCAGCTTGCGCTCGGGCGTGAGCTCCGCCTTGAGCACCTGCTTGTCGATGGGCTGGATGATTTGTTCCATAGGTTTATCTTTTACCGGGAGGAATGGGGGCTGGAAGATGATGTCCAGCGTCTGCCTTCAGTCAATTCTTTTCATTTCCCTCGGTATCTTTTTGGGGGTTCATTTCTTTATGTCCTGCTCTGCCAGCTGATAGACCTGGCTGCGGAGCCACTGCGCCCATTCAGTGTGGGAGCGCTCGGCGGTGAAGGTCTGCCAGGGTATGGGCTTGCCGATGGTCACGGTGAAGGGCTTGTGCATATTGCGGTAGAGCTCGTCAACGAGGAAGAGCATGGCCACGTTGACTTTAAGGCCGAGAGCCTTGCTGATATTGGCGATGCGGTAGAAGCGATTGGAGTTCTGGCCGCTGAAGTGTACGGGCACTATGTCGCGGTGGTGCTGCACGCTCTTCTGCACTACGGCCTTCTTCCAGGGGAGGTCCTGCACGCGGCCCTTAATCTTGCGCGAGCAGAGCTGGGCGGGAAACATGATGAGCTGATGTCCTGAGGCGAAGACCTCCTCCACCTTAAGCATGGCCCCGCGGCCCTGCGCGCCGGTGACATTGACTGCCACGCCCAGCGGGCGCAAGCCGGGCAGGTTCATCAGTATGTCGTTGAGCAGGTAGCGTATGTTGCCGCCGTAGTGCTCGCCCAATATGGCGCCAAGTGCCACGCCGTCGATGCCGCCCAGGGGATGGTTGCTGGCAAAGGTGAGGCGCGCCTCGGGGTCGACGGGCAGATTGTCCAGCCCCTTGACGGTGATGCGCATGTCGGCGTACTCCACCACACTCCTGAGCCACTGGACGCCCTCCTCATCGGCGTGAGCGCGGAAGAAGGAGTTCATGTCATCCTGGTGGATAATCTTCTTGAGCCATCTCACCACGAAGCACGGCACCCATCGGGCCTTGGAACCCATCTTGTCGCGCAGCACCTTCTCAACGTCAATCTCCACGCTGTTGGGCTTGGGATTGGAGGGTTGAGGCTGGAGGTCGGAGGGGTGAGAGTTATTGCTATCGTTGTCCAACGCCATATTATACCAAATTATGTTACAAAAGTAGTGTTTTCTTTCCGTCCGCACAAAAAAATGGTAGCATTTATTAACAAATGGCAGAAAAATTCTCATTTTGCTCTTTCTTGGTTTGCTGATTGCGATTTATTTGGCTATTTGGGCGGCGGGGAGCAAAAATGTCATTGCATAATTTGGGAGGCACGGAGAAAAGTAATATCTTTGCAGAGAATAAAACGACGAAACTATGAGCAACGGACGACTGCTGTGGGTGGACGACGAGATTGAGCTGCTGCGCGCCCATATCCTGTTTCTGGAGAAGAAAGGCTACGAGGTGGTGAAGGCTACCAACGGCGCCGACGCCATCGACCTCTGCCGCCAGCAGGCCTTCGACCTCGTGCTGCTGGACGAGCACATGCCGGGCCTGAGCGGACTGGAGACGCTGACGCGCATCAAGGAGCGCAGCGTATCGCCAGCCATGCCCATAGTGATGGTCACCAAGAGCGAGGAGGAGGACATCATGGAGCAGGCCATCGGCTCGCAGATAGCCGACTACCTGATCAAACCCGTCAACCCCAACCAGATACTGCTGACACTGAAGAAAAACATCCACAAGCAGGAGATAGTGAGCGAGGTGACGCAGACAGGCTACCGCAAGGCCTTCACCGACCTGACCATGATGATAGAGAACGCCCGCACGGCGCAGGACTGGATCAACACCTACCGCCAGCTAGTCTATTGGGAGCTGCAGCTGCAAGAGGCACAGAGCGACATGAGCGAGATGCTCAAGATGCAGAAGCAGGAGGCCAACGGCGGCTTCGCCAAATTCATACGCCAGAACTACGAGAAGTGGATAGAGAGCAGGAGCAAACAGCCCAGCTCTAACTCCCCCCTCGCCGGGGAGAGCCTCCCCCCGATGATGAGCCCCGACGTAATGAAGGAGAAGGTGTTCCCCCTGCTGGACAAGAAGGAGAAGGTGTTCTTCGTAATCTTCGATAATCTGCGCTACGACCAGTGGCGCACGCTCTCCACCGAAATCAGCGGACTGTTTAATATCGACGAGGAGCTCTACTTCAGCATCCTGCCCACCGTCACCCAGTATGCCCGCAACGCCATCTGCTCAGGCCTCATGCCCTCCGACATCAAGGAGATGTACCCCGACCTGTGGGTGGACGAGGATGAGGACGAGGGCAAGAATCTCAACGAGGAACAGCTGATCCAGACCCTCATGCAGCGCTACCGCCGCAGGGAGCGCTTCAGCTACAACAAGATCAATGACTCACAGGGCGCCGAACGCCTGATGCAGCAGTTCAGCAACCTGATGGGCAACGAACTCAACGTAGTGATAATCAACTTTATCGACATCCTCTCCCACTCACGCAGCGAGCAGCAGATGGTAAGCGAGCTGCTTCCCAACGAGGCAGCGTACCGCAGCATCACGCGGAGCTGGTTTCAGCACTCGCGGATGAAGGACCTGTTTGAGGTCATCGCCCAGAGCGGCTACAAGGTGGTGGTGACCACCGACCACGGCTCCATATTGGTGGAGACACCTATCAAGATTATCGGCGACAAGAATGTCAACACCAATCTGCGCTTCAAGTTTGGAAAGAATCTCGCCTACAAAGCTAAAGAGGTGTTTGAAATCAAGAACCCTCACAAAGTGAAACTGCCGCAGCCTAACCTCAGCACCACCTACGTCTTCTGCTACGGCGACCACTTCTTCGCCTACCCCAACAACTACAACTACTATGCCTCCCACTACCGCGACACCTTCCAGCATGGCGGCGTGTCGATGGAGGAAATGATAATACCTATCATCACCATGGAGGGGAAGTAGAGACCCCCTCTTATCCCCCTGAAGGGGGAAGATAATGATATAATGCAGCAGATTACAATAAAAGATATTGACGACCTCGACCGCGCGGCTGAAGAGTTTATGCCCCTGCTGGCGGAGCACCGAGTCTTTGCCTTCTACGGCGGCATGGGCTCCGGCAAGACCACGTTTATCTCCGCCCTCTGCCGCAGGATGGGAGTGACCGACGACACCGCGTCGCCTACCTTTGCGATTGTCAATGAGTACCATATTCAACAATCTCACAATTTCACAAATTCACAATTGTCAAATGACCTAATTGTCAAATGGCCCAACAGGGCAGTCTATCATTTCGATTTCTATCGCATCAAGTCGCTGGCCGAAGCCTACGATATCGGCATAGAGGACTACTTCTACAGCGGCTGCCCCTGCTTCATAGAATGGCCTGAACTGATAGAGCCCCTGCTGCCCGAGGAGACCGTGGAGGTGCGCATCACCGTCAGTGACGACCAATCACGAATACTGGAAATATCTACTAACCCTTAAACCATAATCATTATGAAAAGACTAACTCTATTATTCGCTGCCATCATTGCAGCAGTGTCAATCAACGCCGCCGTCACTAAGATATACAGAGGCAACAGTTCCTATGTCGGCGACATCCTCTACACCTGGGACGGCAAGCACTTCTATCAGGGCAACACCACCTATGTGGGCAGCATCCTCTACACCTTCGACGGCAAGAAGCTCTACAAGGGCAACAGCACTTACGTTGGCGACGTCATCTACACCTACGACGGCGGCAAGATATACAAAGGCAACAGCTCCTATGTCGGCGACATCGCCTACACCTGGGACGGCAAGCACCTCTATCAGGGCAACACCACCTACGTAGGCAACATGCTCTACACCATCGGGGGCAAGAAGCTATACAAAGGCAACAGCACCTATGTCGGCGACGTAGCGTTCACGATAGACGGAGTGATACACCCCATCCTGCTCGCCGTCATGGGAATGATTTGACAATCCCGACAACTACAGAAAAAGAGGCCCTCACCCGGGGCCTCTTTTCTATGTTTAATTGAGGAGGTGTCCACGAAGGGGCTTACGCCCCGCGAGATTCATTAGCATTGGCAACAATATAGCAGTTGGCATAGATTACAGTCTCTGCGAAATAGTCATGCTCTCTCTGCGCCGACATCTGTGTCATTGCCTATAAAAAAAATAAACTGTTTTTTGCATACATTCCTGCATTGCTTCGGTTAAAGAGTTGAAAAACAGACGATTTAATATGCAGGGTAATTTGGTCCTGTGGAAATCAAAACTAAAAGCCTTGAAACGAAATCTAAAAGCCTTGAAACGAAATCTAAAACTTAGGCAATGATTACGCAAAAGACTCGGAATAAAAGTCTTATGTCTATTCTAATCAACGCTGCTATGCAATAAACATACAACTAACGCAGTCGCCTACTTGCCCATGAAGAACTCAAGCGTGCCGCCCTTGACGATGTCGGCATAGTCGATATAGGTCTTCTTGTAGGGACGGCCGTTGAGCTTCACCTTCTTTATATATATATTGTCCTTGGAATTGTTGTGGGCGATGATGGTGAACGTCTTGCCCTGCTGCGTCTTGAAGCTGGCCTTTGCCACGATGGGGCTGCCAAACTGATACTTGCCGCCGCACGGCTCCACCTGGTAGAAGCCCATGGCTGTGAGCAGATACCATGCCGACATCTGTCCCATATCCTCATTGCCTGCCAGACCGTCCTTGCCGGTGCCATACTGGCTATACACTATCTCGCGCAGAATCTTCTGCGTCTTGTCGGGACGTCCGGCGTAGTTGTAGAGGTAACCGATATGATGGCTAGGCTCGTTGCCGTGTGCATACTGTCCCACCAGTCCTGCGATGTCGAGCTGTGCCTCCTCGTTGAGGTCGCTGCTGGCCACGAAGAGTGAGTCGAGTTTCTTGACAAAGGGCTCCTTGCCGCCCAGCAGCTCTATCAGCCCATCCACATCGTGGGGTGCGAGCCACAGATACTGCCATGCGTTGCCCTCGGTGTAGTCGCGAGTCTGGTTGTTGGGGTTGAAGCCCTCCACCGACAGGAACTCGCCCTTGCTGTTCTTGGAGCGGGGGAATCCCGTTGCGGGGTCATAGAGCTTCTTGTAGCCCTTGCTGCGCTCGAGGAAGTGCTTGTAGTCCTCCTCATGCCCGAGCTTCTTTGCCACCTGAGCCACAGCCCAGTCGTCGAGGCAATACTCCATCGTCTTCGACACACTCTCGTGCTCCTCGTTGGGTATGTAACCAATGCGCTCCATCCACTCCAGCTCGCGGAACTCGCGCAGCATCGTCTTCTTCATAGCCTGGAAAGCCTCCTCCTGATACTGTTCAGGCACATAGCCCTTCAGCACCATGTCAGCCAGGATAGGCACCGACGATATACCCACCATCGTGCCTGTCTCGTTGCCCACAAACTGCCATATCGGCATGAAGCCCTGCTCCCTGTTGACCGCCAGTATCGACAGCGCCCAGTCCCTCTGCATCTGCGGCAATATCAGTGTAGCCAGCGGATGGAAGGCGCGGTAGGTGTCCCATGTGCTCCATGTGGTGTAGTTCTTGAAGTCGGTGGTCTTGTGCACGCGCTTGTCGCTGCCTGCATACTCACCGTTGGCGTCGCAATAGAGCCACGGCGTCAGCATCATGTGGTAGAAAGCGGTGTAGAAAATCACCTGGTCATCGTCGCATGTAAACTCGGCGTCCACCAGTCCAAGCCACTCGTTCCATGTCTGGCGGGCGGCAGCCTTCACGCCGTCGAAGGTGTCGGAGGCCTTAGCCTCGGCCTTGAGGTTGCTCATCGCGCCCTCCACGCTGGCGCCGGAGATAGCCAGCTTAACCACCACCTCGTCGCCCAGGCTGCTGTCAAACTTTATCTCGCCGTAGGCGTTGGTGCTGCGCAAGCTCTTGCCCGGCTGCTCGCGGTCGTCCTCAAACACGCGCCACTCCTTGATGGGCTTGCTGAACTCAGCCACGAAGTACACAGTGTGGCGCGATGCCCAACCAGTGGAGGTACGGTGTCCGCAGATGGTGTGGTCGTCCACCCAGGCAATCTCGCAGTCGGTAGCGCGGTCCTCTATGGAGTTGTGCAGATCAATCAGGAAACGTTGGTCCTTGGTGCCCTTGGGCCAGGTGTAGCGCTGCCATCCCACACGCGGTGTGGCGGTCATCTCGGCCTTGATGTTCCAACGGTCGAGCACCACGCTGTAGTAGCCGGGCTCAGCCGTCTCTGTCTCATGGCGGAACAGCGAGGAATGGCCCGAGTTAGGCCTGTCCTCTGAGCCTCTCCATTTGTTTACGCCCCCGGTGGTAGGCATGAAGATGATGTCGCCCAGGTCGCAGCATCCTGTGCCGCTGAGGTGTATAGGACTGAAGCCTATAATCGTGTTGTCGTCCACGCAGTATCCTGAGCACCAGTCCCAGCCCTGCTTCATATTCACCGGACCCATCATCACAAGTCCGAAGGGCACGCTGCCGCCCACAGCCACATGGCCGTGATTGTCGGTGCCTATCATGGGATTAACGAAACTGGAGTAATCCTTGGCCGTTGAGGTCTGGACAGTAGCAGCGGCAGCAATCACGAGAGCCGCGACAGAGAGAAAGTTACGCATTTTCATAGTCAGTATTGTTTTAATTGCCTACAAAGATAGCAAAAAAATCCAAAAGGTTCCACAATACTACCCTAATTAGGGATAAAACCATCTTTTTATATGCAATTTCAGCACGGCGCAACACCAAAAACGACAAAACAATAACAGCAACGCCCCTGCTTCCGTCAAGGGCATACAGTCCATTTTCTTCTTACCGGTCTTTATTCATTGTTCCTTTGGCCTCAAGGCAGTGATCAACAAGTTTATAATTCATCATATACTGCCAATTTAGGCATTTTTTATTCCCTAATATCGTCTGAAATTATTCCTTTTTTCGTATTTTTGCCCTAAAATAAGGTACTATGAACACTTCTCCTATTACTTACAGCAAATCCGACGACGAGTATTACGTTCTCGGTAACATGTGCCGCCAGATGCCGCTCTTCGTCAATAATCGCAAATACTATGCCGCTGAGCATCTCTACCTCTGCGGCGAGTGGAGCAATGACAGCGAGCGTCATCGTAAGATCCAAGAGTATATCTGCAAGATGACTTCAGGTGATTATGCCAAGCGGTGCAGCAAGTCTAAGCAAGAGTTTCGCGAGGCTATCCGCGAGGACTTCCCCACGTTCCGTCTCGACTGGATGCTATGGGTGGTGTGGTATAAAGCTCAAACCCACAAGTGCTATCGCGACTGTCTGCTCTCCACCGGCGACCGCCGGATCATCGAAGTAGAAAAACCCGATCCCTTCTGGGCTGCCTACCCCGATGAAAACGGAGTATATGTGGGCGAGAACCACATGGGCCAAATCAACATGCTGATTCGCGACTGCCTCCGTAACGGCACCG
>CADAZW010000110.1 GCA_902792555.1 uncultured Bacteroidales bacterium
CTGTTGCCAATCCACAGTATTTTCAATGAATCATTGCGCACATCCTTGCCTTTGCCTTGGGCGGCACCCATCAGCCACGACAACGCCAACAGCAGTGACAGTAATATTCTTCTTGTCATCTCTTCCTTCTTTAAGTTTAATCAATATACATTTCTCCTCTATTACAAGATCTTCTTCCTACGACAAAAAAGAGACTATTACTCTTTTCTAGTAAGCCACGGCATGACCTTTCATCTCGACCATGCCAAACTCCAACTGGCGACGCTCAAGGTTGGCGCTCACCACCCTTATCTTCACGGGGTCGCCAATCGACAGGCGGTGATGACTTCGCCGACCTACCACACTGAGTGTCTTCTCATCATAACTATAGTAATCGTCGAGTAGCGAGCGCAGTGGCACCGAACCCTCGCACTTGCTCTCGTCCAACTCTACATAAATGCCAAAATCGTTAGCTCCGCTCACTTTGCCACTGAACTCCTGACCTAGTTTGTCGGCCATATACTCCACCTGCTTGTACTTGATTGATGCCCTCTCGGCATTAGCTGCAATCTGCTCCATTTCGCTCGAGTGGTCACATTGATCCTCGCAGCGCATTTGATTGACGCTACGCCCACCATCCAGGTAACGTGTCAGCAGTCGGTGCACCATCTGATCGGGATAGCGTCGGATGGGAGAGGTAAAGTGGGTGTAGTAGCGAAACATCAATCCGTAGTGACCAATATTATGAGTGGAGTAGCGAGCCTTAGTCATCGATCGCAATGCCAACTCTTCTATCACGCTCTGCTCCTTGCGTCCCATCACCTTGTGCAACATGCTATTGATGCTGCGTGATATCTCCGTCTTGCTGCCCTCGGCCTTCACCGAGTATCCAAATCTAGAGACAAATCCTGACAGTCTGCTCAGCTTCTCTGGGTCGGGCACGTCGTGGATGCGGTAGGGAAACACCTTGGCCTTTACGCCCTTGGGCACCATACCTATGCGCTGTGCCACATATTTATTAGCCAACAGCATAAATTCCTCTATCAGTTTGTGAGCATCAGTCGAAGCCTTAATATATGTGCCTATGGGATGTCCCTTCTCGTCAATCTCAAAGTGCACCTCATCGCGCTGAAACTCTATCGACCCATTCTTCATACGGTCAGTCTTGAGCAACTTGGCCAAACGGTTAAGGGCTATAAGTTCAACGGCATATTCGCCCACGGGACTTCCGTCGGCATTGGGCTTCACCCGCTGCGGATGGAATCCAGGCTTACTCAAGTCCTCTGCCGAAGCCTCACCGTTTTGCTCCAATATGGTTTGCACCTCCTCGTAGGTAAAGCGGCGATTGCTGCGTATCACAGTGCGCACTATCTCATAATCTTTCACCTCGGCACGATCATTCATTTGGAATACCACACTGTAGGTCAGTTTCTCCTCATCAGGCCTCAGCGAGCAGACGTAGTTACACAGTCTCTCGGGCAGCATCGGTATCGTGCGATCCACCAAATAGACACTTGTGGCCCTCTTATAGGCCTCCTCGTCTATGGGCGACCCCTCTTTGATGTAGTAGGTCACATCGGCAATATGTACACCCACCTCCCATAGTCCACTCTCCAAGCGGCGTAGCGACAGGGCATCGTCAAAGTCCTTAGCATCGCGAGGGTCAATTGTAAAAGTCGTTATTTCACGGAAGTCCTTGCGCCTGCCCAACTCGCGGTCGGTTATACGCCCGCTGATTTTGTTAGCCAGCTTCTCCAGGTTCTCAGGATAAGTATAGGGCAAACCAAATTCTGCCAATATAGCATGCATCTCGACATTGTTGTCACCCGATGCGCCCAGCACATCCACTATCTTGCCCACCGGCGAGCGATTGACCTTGGAAGGCCACTCCACAATCTTCACTACCGCCTTGTCGCCGCTGCGGGCACTTCCTACCTCCGTCTTAGGTATAAAGATGTCCCACGGCAGGTAGCGGTCATTCACATCAAGAAAAGCAAAATGCTTCTCTACATTAATCACTCCCACAAAAGTGTCCTTGGCTCGCTTAATCACATTCACTATCTCTGCCTCACGCCTGTTACGCTTGCGGTTGAATGTCACGCTGGCTCCCACCCGATCGCCGTCAAGGGCATTGCCTATGTGGCGGTCACCAACATATATCACATCCTCCTCGCCGTCAGGTTGAAATCCCACCACTCCGCCGTGTCTAACCATAGTGCCCTCAGTCAGCGTCTGCTGCTGCAAGAGCCTATAGTGGCCGCCACTCCCTGTGGTGAGATATTCACACATTACCAGGTCGTCTAGTATATCAGCCAACACCTTGCGTGAGGGGTGACTCTTTAGTTTAAACTCATTGTAGAGATCAGTCTTGCTGAAGTCCTCGCCCGGATGTTCCACAAAGAAATCCATCAGCGCATGAGCCAGCTCGCGCCGGCTCTTGCGACTTTGAATATTTGTCTGTTTTTTCATGTTTATAATGTTTATATTGCAAAGTAACGCATTTTCTTGCAAATAAAGGCTATCTCGTTGTCAAAAACTTTATATCTTTGCAGAGAAATTCCATGTGTCTGACATTTCACATATAACATCTCACACAGTTCATTATCATGTCCAACAGAAAAAAAATAGTTTTCCTTACAGGTGCAGGTATGAGTGCCGAGAGCGGCATCTCCACCTTCCGCGATGCCGGAGGCTTGTGGGAACAGTACCCCGTCATGCAGGTGGCCAGCCACACCGGCTGGCTGCAAGACCCAGACCTCGTCACTCGTTTCTACAATGAGCGCCGCCGTCAGCTCTTCACCACCCAACCCTGTGGCGGCCATAAGTTGGTAGCCTCCCTGGAGCAGGACCACGAAGTCGTAGTCATCACACAGAATGTTGATGATCTCCACGAGCGCGCTGGCTCCACCAATGTCATCCACCTCCACGGCGAGCTTCTCAAGGTATGCTCCAGCCGAGATGTGGAGAACCCGCGCTATTGGCAAACCCTCACCCCCGACAACTATGAGGTAGTCCCTGGCACCCTTGCCGCTGACGGTTCGCTGCTTAGGCCCTATATTGTCTTTTTTGAAGAGGCTGTGCCCATGATTGCCCCTGCCGCCGAGCAGGTGGGCAAAGCCGATGTATTCGTTATCATAGGCACCTCACTCAATGTCTATCCCGCCGCCGGCCTCATCAACTATACTCGGAGCGGCATACCCATCTACCTCATCGACCCCAAGGATGTCAGCGTGCCCTACGGATTCAACGTCACCCACATCAAGGCCGGTGCCACTGAGGGTATGAAGCAGATTGTTGAAAAACTGAGACGTATCTGACAATAACCAAAAGCCCTTAACCACAAATTCGCGCGGTTTGATCGCGCTGACCCTGTCAAGCAGTTAAATCATCAAGATGAAGCAGTCCCTTCTCATCACCGGAGCCAGCGGTTTTGTAGGCAGCCACCTAGTGGAGGCGGCCCTGTCCTCTGGCTATGAGGTATGGGCAGGCATGCGACCCTCCTCGTCGCGCCGATGGCTCACCGATGAGCGCATCCACTTCATCACCCTGTCGCTTGACAATGCCAACCGCCTGAAGGAGGAGATTCATGCCTTTGCCGCATCACGCGGCGGCCAGGCATGGACCTTCGTCATCCATGCCGCTGGAGCCACCAAGGCCCCTAGCGAAGCTGCCTTCATGCAAGCCAACCACCTCTCCACCCTTCATCTCGCCCAAACTCTGGCCGACCTCCATCTCGAACCTCAGCGCTTCATACTAATGAGTTCTCTCAGCGCCGTACCCATGAAGGATGGCCATCCCTGCGGCACCATAGCCCCCACCGCCTACGGACGCTCCAAATACCAAGCAGAGCAGAGCCTGCTCTCCATTCTCCCTGACAGCATCATCCTGCGCCCCACCGGTGTCTATGGTCCGCGTGAGAAGGATTATTTCCTTATGGCCAAGAGTATCAAACGCCATTTTGATTTCGCCGTGGGTTTCAAGCCCCAGCAGATCACCTTCATATATGTCAGCGACCTTTGCCAAGCCACCCTCCATGCTCTTACCGCTGGGGTGCCCGGCCATGTCTATCAACTCTCCGACGGCCTCACCTATAGCAGCCGCCAGTTCAGCCTCCTGCTACAGAAGGAGATGGGAATAAGGCGCGTGATGCGCATCACCGCCCCCCTTCAGCCCCGCCTATCAGCTGCCGCGTGGAGTAGCCGAAACCGTCGCGTGGTATAAACAAAACAAATGGATATAAAGAATTATTTTAAGGAGCAGTATCCCATGCCCGGACTGCTCGGAGTAGAAAAACTAGCAGCCATCTACATCGCTCTTACCCTGTTGCTCACCGCCGTTTACATTGGCGACATGGAGGGTCCCGCTCTCCTCAGCATCATCGGCGGGCGTATTGCCATTATCGTTATCACACTGCTACTCTATCTCCTCTATCATCGGCGCCCCTGCCATGCCACTTATCAGCTCCGCGTCATCTTCCAAGTCATCCTACTGGCATACTGGTATCCCGACATCTACCATTTCGCTTCCATGCTGCCCAATCAGGACCACCTCTTGGCCACCGTTGAGCAGACCCTCTTCGGATGCCAGCCTGCCCTCGTCTTCAGCCAAGTCCTGAGCGGTTCCTTCTGGCGTGAGCTTTTCTGCTTTGGCTATTTCTCTTATTTCGTCATTATCTTCGCAATCGTGCTGCTCGTTATCGTCAAGCGTCCAAGGCGCTTCGACAGCGTCACTTTTGCAATAATGTCCACCTTCTTCCTTTATTATATAGTTTTTCTCTTTTTCAATACCGCTGGTCCCCAGTTTTATTTCCACGCTCCCGGCGTAGATGCCGCCAACGGCGTCTTTCCCTTCGTTGACGATTGGTTCCGCACCCACATCGAGCTTCCCGCCAACTATTCAGGCCCCTTCAGCTATCTCGTCTTTCTGCTCCATGGCGGCGAGACGCCTATCGCAGCTTTTCCCAGCAGCCATGTAGGAGCCTCCACCGTCATCCTGCTGCTCACCTTCCGCCTCAAGCGCATGTGGGGCTACATCATGCTTCCCTTTTATATCTTGCTATGCCTCTCCACCGTCTATATCGGGGCCCACTACGCCATCGATGTGCTAGCCGGATGGGTATCAGCTTTCATCTTCTTTGTCATCTCGCGTAATCTATACAAGTCCAAGTTCTTCCATCGCCCCGACGGCTTCGATAATCTTCACCGCTTCGGCCATCACCACTGTAAGCACCATCACCACAAACATCACCACCATTGACAATCCCCCATTTCTACCCTCTTTTTCTTTATCCTCATGGAAGAAATACCGAATTTTACTTTTTTTTCACTTCCTATCTTCTGAAATAACTATATTTGCAGTGCTTTTCCAAAAGCCTCTGTTTCACGCGGAGTCTGACCCTATTTCTATTCTCTTCTAACGATAACAATTAACCATTCTTAATCATATCAATATGAAAAAAGCTTTACTTTGCATGATGGTTGCGCTTCTATGCGCAGCCGCGTGGCAGAGCGCCAGCGCTCGCTACATCTTGAGCAATCGCGTAGCTGCCAACGACATCAAGGCCGGCGACACCATTGCCCTCCAGTGCGGCACCCAGGGAAACCAGGACATCTATTTCTTGGGTGTTGACGAGACAGGCAAGCTCTACAATGTCACCCCTTGGAGCACCCGCTCTACATGGATCGTATCAGAAGGTCCAAAAAATTACAAGGGCGAGCAGACTTACTACCTGCAGAACCTTGAAACCCAGAAGTATCTGGGCAATGAGCACTCCGACCCCCTCAACAGCGGTTGGAGCAACCCGGGCACCATGGTCTCAGACATTGAGTATGCCATCCCCTTTGCCAAGCACTGCTCTGCCGACTCCACTGAACTTGCTGAGCAGTACGGCCCCACATGGGATGAAAACTCCGTAGTATGGTCCTTTGCCCGCGAGAACGCCAAAAATCAATTTATGGGCAACTGCGCCTACTGGGGCATCTCCACCGTGCGCTTCTGGGAATATCACGATACCAACGCATGGAATGCCTACCGCGTATACTATCAGCACGACCTCCAGGCTGACCTCCAGGCTCTCATCGACGAGATATCCGAAGCTGGCATCGAGTATGAGTCAGGCGACGAGCCCGGCCTCTATCCTCAGGACAAGGTCAACGCCTTTGAAGCAGCCCTTGAGGAAGCCCTCCTTATCTCCCTTGAGCAGCACACCGATGAGGAGTACAAGGTTGCCATCGACAAACTCAAGGCTGCCAAGGAGGCTGTGGAGAACAGTGTAAATCCCATCACCGACGGCTATTACTACATCGTAAGCGCCTATCCCGATTTCGTCGCTAAGAACGGACTGGAGAAGGCCATGACTGTCAACTCCGCCACCCAACTCGGATGGACCACCTTCGATGGCAACGACACCAAGCAGGTATTCCACATCACCACTACATCCTCTGGCAACTTCCTCATTCAGAATTACGACAATGAGCGCTACATCAATAGCGCCGAGCGTGCTGCCGCCAGCCAGAAGGTGCTCCTCAGCGCCACCCCCGGCTATGAGCAAATCATCGAGCCCATCGGCGCCCGCCAGTGGATTATCTACAACACCTTCAGCACCTATGCCTACCACCCTGAGAGCCACGGCAACGGCACAGGCCAGAATGGCGACATCGTATCCTGGAATCACAATGCCATCAACGGCATGTCCACATGGTATCTCCGTCTCGTGCCCCAAGATGTGCAGGCCCGCCTGCCCGAGATCAAGGCACAGGCCGAGCGCAATACCCGCCTCTATGACCTCGCCACCGAAGCCAATAGCCTCTGGGATAAGATGGTAGTCTATACCGTAGACTCCGTAGGCATCCTCACCGATGCCGATGATGACAAGGAGGACTCTCAGCGCCAGGTATGGTCCAACGCTAAGGACCCCAATCAAGGCACTTATGCTGCCCTCATCGACACCACCACCTCCATATTCCATTCCTCATGGCATCCCAATGTGGTTGAACCCATGACCAAGCCCCACAACCTCCAGTTCGACTTCTCTGACAGCAATCTCTCTGGCTTCAATATCAAGATGCTGCAGCGCTGCGACTCCTGGGGCACACAGGACCGTCCCACCATCATCAGCTTCTATGCATCCAATGCTGACGACAGGGCCAGCCTCACCGAGGATGAAGCCTGGACCTTCATCCGCCAGATAGACATCACCGACCTCTGGGGCAACAACACTGACAACTATCAAAACTGGGTCACCACCCCCACCATCGACCTTGGCAAGACCTATAAGTACATCCGTATGGACGTAGTCGCCACCAAGAACAGTCGCAAGAACACCGGCGCCCAGTATCCCTTCTTCTCCCTTGCTGAACTGCAGGTATATCCCGTAGTGCTCGACGAGACACTCTCGCAGTATAGCTACACAGAGGGCCTCGCACCCCTGGCCGACAACATGTATGCCCTTGCTCAGGAAGCCTTCAGCAAGGTCAGCAACTCCACCGCCACCGAAGACGATATCACCGCCCTGCGCGATGCCATCGACCAGGTGCGCACCCTCTTTGCCGACACAACCGAGGTCGTCAAGCTCGCTGCCACCCTCAATGACTATGCCTCCACCGCCGTTATCGGCGATGGTATCGGCGAGACCACTCAGGAAGCCGCCGATGCTCTCCGCGCCGCCATAGACGAGGCCACAGGCTCCAGCTTCACCACTCCCCTCGTCAAGAGCGAGATAGATGAGGCCATGCAGAAACTCCTGCAGGCCAAGGCTGACTTCCTCGCTACCGTCAAGATGCCCGAACCCGGCAAATGGTATTTCATTACCTCTGCCTCAAGCACCGACTTCCATTATAACGGCGGCGATGAGACAGATCCCCTGCCCATGGCCAACTCAGCCCTCTATGCTGACGGCCCCAATAGCGGCGACCATATCCGCTACGGACTCATGGCCGACGACGGCACCCCCAACTATGACTACGACCCCTACTCTATGTGGCGACTCGTAGAGATTGAAGGCGCCGAGGGTCAGTATGCCTTCCAGAATCTCGGCACCGGACTCTATATCGGCTCAGCCACCAAGGCCGGCGCCAGCATATACTCCGCACCCCAGCCTACGGCCTACAACATTGAGCTCCTTGGCAACGCATCCTTCGGATTCCGCCTTGCCAACGCCGATGATCCCACCTTTGCTCTCATGGCCTGTCTTACCGGCCAGCATATTGAAATAGGCGAAGCTGCCGTCTATGGTGACGGCTCATGGCGATTCACCGAAATCGACCCCGAGGAGACTGAGCTTATCGTAATCGATGCCTTTGCCAATAACCTCATCGATGTAATCGCACTGCCCTACAACCTCAGCGGCATCTCCGACTTCAATGAAGACGTATTCCTCTACGGCATCAAGAAGATGACCCTCAATGACGACGGCACCACCACCGTAGAGCTCTATCTCAAGGATGAACTGGCAGCCGGCGAGTCTGGCATCATTGTCCTCGGCGACCCCGAGCAGGAGTGCGAAGACCGCGAGCTCGTCATCCCCTTCCCCACCGAGTTCACCGACAAGGCCACTCCCGTCAATGGCGTCCACGGCATGCTCTATAGCGAGTCCACACCCGCAGGCACTGCCTTCTCCGACGGTGCAAAGTTCCTCTGCCGCGATGAGGAAGTAGGCATCGGAGCAAACACCGGTGCCATCGACGCATCCTTCTATGAGGGCGAGGTAGAAGGCGTAGAGACTGCCCTCACCCTTGTCATCGACGGTCTTGTATGGCCCAACACCGACAAAACGGGCGACGTTAACGGCGACGGCGAGGTTAACACCTCCGATGTAGTGGCCGTTTACAACTTCATCATCGACGGCACCGGCGTGACCAAGGAGGCAGCTGACGTCAACGGCGACGGCGACGTTAACTCCACCGACGTTGTAGCTATCTACAACCTCATCATCTCCGGCAACATCAACGGCCAGTCCGCAGGCAGCAAGTCCTTCTATCCCATGGCTGACGGCGACGACACCGAGGTTACCGTCCTCGTGGGCAGCACCGA
>CADAZW010000111.1 GCA_902792555.1 uncultured Bacteroidales bacterium
ACTCACGGCATGCAGTTCAAGCTTGGCAAATGGAGCCCTGCATCATGGGTTTATCGGGAATGGGGTGGACAATACTATGAAGGCGACCGCAGCATAGTGGTAAGCATCGGCCTTGGACTGGGTGCCGTTCCATTCCGCTTCGGCGCATGGAGCGAAGTGTGCGTCATTACTTTGAAAGTTAAAAGATAAAAGTTGAAAGTTAAAAGTTAAGCATTCACATTCACTATGTTTTTCTACAAGATATACCAACTGATAATATTCCTGCCAATCTTCCTGGCAGCAACAATCATTACGGCACTTGTCACGATTATAGGATGCGCCTTGGGCGGCTCACGCTTCTGGGGATATTATCCCGGCAGGGTATGGAGCTGGCTCACCTGCCGGCTGCTGCTGCTGCCCATCAAAGTTGAGGGCCGTGAAAACCTAGTCAACAACACCTCCTATGTCTTTGTAGCCAATCACCAAGGAGCAATGGACATCTTTCTTATCTACGGCTTCCTGCACCGCAACTTCAAGTGGATGATGAAGAAATCACTCAAAAAGATTCCCTTCGTAGGCCAGGCGTGTCAGGCTGCACGCTTCATCTTCGTTGACCGCGGCTCGCAGCATGGTATCAAAGAGACAATCCGCGATGCACGGCGCACGCTGCAGGGCGGTATGTCGATGATGGTGTTCCCCGAAGGCACTCGCACCTTTACCGGCAAGATGCGACCCTTCAGCAAAGGAGCCTTTTTCCTTGCCGATGAACTGCAGCTGCCCGTGGTGCCCATCACCATTGACGGCTCCTTCCAAGTGCTGCCGCGTACCAAAGGTTTCAACTTCGTCAACTACCACAGCATGCGGCTCGTGATTCACACCCCCATCATGCCGCAAGGACATGGCGCCGACAATATAAAGGCGCTCTCACAGCTCTCCTACGATGCCATCGACTCTGCATTGCCCAAATAGAGTTAGAGAGTTTAATAGTAAATCGTAAAATCGCAAATCGCTTCGATGCTCTTCAACTCGCTAGCATTCCTGCTGTTTCTGCCCATAGTCTTTACGCTCTACTGGAGCCTGCGCTCGCTGCGCTGGCAGAACAGAACAATAATTGCAGCGAGCTTTTTCTTCTATGGCTGGTGGGACTGGCGATTCCTGCTGCTCATGATAGCCACCTGCGTAGCTAACTATTACATCGGCAATGCCATTTTTAAGTTAGGAGTTAGGAGTAAGGAGTTAGGAGTAAGGAGTAAGGAGTTAGGAGTTAGCAGTGAGGAATTAGGAGTTAGCAGTGAAACCTCAAACCTCAAACCTCAAACCTCAAATGGGGAGATGGAGTTAGGAGTTAGGAGAGTTAGGAGGCATCCCGGATATGCATGGCTGCTTACCGCCATACTCATCAACATCGGCTTGCTTGCGCTCTTTAAGTATTTCAACTTCTTCGCCGACAATCTGGCGGCACTCTTCAGCCTTCTCAATATCAGAGCCGACATCCCCACCCTACGGCTCATACTGCCCATAGGCATCAGTTTCTACACTTTCCAGCTCACAGCCTACATAGTAGATATCTATCGGCGCCAGCTGCAACCAGCCCACGACCTGGAGCACTTCCTGAGCTTCATCTGTTTCTTCCCACAGCTTGTGTCCGGTCCCATAGAGCGCGGCGCCAATCTGTTGCCGCAGTTCTCACGCAAGAGGACATTCATCTATAACGATGCCGTTGACGGAATGAGACTCTTCCTGTGGGGACTGATGAAGAAGATGCTCATTGCCGACAACTGCGCCCCCGTAGCCGACTACGTCTTCGGCTCCTACCAGAGTCTGGGGTCTGCCGACCTACTGATAGGGTTGCTGGCATTCACCGTGCAGGTGTACTGCGACTTCTCCGGCTACTCCGATATGGCTATCGGAGCAGCGCGCCTGTTTGGCATACGCCTCTCCACCAACTTCAACCACCCCTTCTTCGCTACCACCATACGCGAGTTTTGGCGCCGCTGGCACATGACCCTGATGAGCTGGCTGCGTGACTATGTCTACTTCCCTTTGGGCGGCAGCCGGTGCAGCGCCGTGAGGCATTACTTCAACGTCTTTGTACTCTATATGCTGAGCGGCCTGTGGCACGGCCCCAACTGGAGCTTCATAGCATGGGGCACATGGAACGGATTCTTCAATGTCACGACAAAGAAAGCGTCACAGCACATGCCGCAATGGATCAGCTGGCTGATAACCGTCAGCGTATTTGTGCTTAGCCAGATATTCTTCCGCAATCCAACGGTTGGCGACGGCCTTCATTTCTTCGGTCGGATGTTCAGCATGGAGGGAGGCTGGACCACCACGGCCTCGCGGATGCCCCTGCTATACATAGTCTTGCTGTTCACCATAGAATGGCTCTCGCGCCGCCACGCCCACCCATTCCAGTTTGCCGACCGAGGAATATGGCGCCTGCAACCCGTCAGATACACCATATATATAATAATGTTTCTTGCCTGCCTGCTGTTCGGTGGACAGCAAGTGCAGTTCATATACTTTCAGTTTTGAAGAATTCAGAAGTTCAAGAGTCAAATCATAGTAAATAAATTGAAAAAGTTTCTCAACAAAATATTCATCTTTTCCCTCATAATCCTTGCGTTGATAGCCGCAGGCGAGGCATACGTACGCTCCCTGCCCAACCCGGCGCGCTTCAAGCACCGATGGATGCTCGCCCATTCGCAGGAGGTGGAGACACTCATCCTGGGCAGCAGCCATAGCTTCTACGGTCTTAACCCTGCAGCCATGGGTCCCAACTCCTTCTCTTTAGCGCAGCCCACACAACCCTACCGCTATGACTGGTACGAGCTGAGCCGCTACCCCCTGCCCAGGCTCAAATGCGTGGTGCTGCCCTTCAGCTATCAGTCGCTCTTTGAAGACTTGGAGAGCGAGCCGCGCCTGCGCTATTGGGCCGTACGCTACCGCCTCTACATGGACTGCGACATCCATTCGCCATTGTCACCGTATGGACTGGAGTGCCTGCATATCGCATCGTTCAAGGAAAAACTCAGCAGCCTGTGGCGACCTGCCCAACTCACGTGGGACAGCCTCGGCTTCGGCACATCGTATGCCTACACTTCACTACTGAAGCAAGGCAGGGACAACGGGCGGCAGAGGGCGGAAGAAAATTCTTACCCCGACCATCACTCACTGGCGCTCTGTACAAATATGCTCGACAGCATTGCATCCTTCTGCGACCGACGCAACATCAGGCTGTTGCTCATCACCACGCCCACGTCAACGTCATTCCGCGCCCACTGCCTTAAGCGGCAGATGGAAGTCAACGACAGCGTGCTCCACCGCATGAGGCAACGACATCCCTCGATAGAATACCGCAGCTATTGGGCCGACCCCGACTTCACGACCGCCGATTTCTACGATGCCGACCACCTTAATCTGCGCGGCGCTGCCAAGCTGACCGACAAAGTTGTCAGCGACTTTTCACTGAATAAAGAAAAAAATATGTAACTTCGCAGGCGATAAGAAAGATTGAAAAATTGAAAAATGGAAAAATGGAAAAACTTCAATAAAATTGAAAAATTTAAAAATAGAAAAACTTCAATAAGATTGAAAAATTGAAAAATTGAAATTGAACTCTTAAACTCTTCAATTCTTAAACTCTTAAACCCTTAAACTCTTAAACCCTTAAACTCTTATAACCTATAACCTTTACCTATTCCCTATGAAAAAGATCATCGTTTCCCTTCTTGCCCTGATGCTCCTGGCAGCATCATGCGGCACCACCAACACCGTGCCCATCACCGGGCGCAAGACCCATCTGCTCGTGAGCGACAAGGAGATTCTCAGTCTCAGCACGCAGCAGTACCAGGAGTATATGAAGAACTCCAAGGTGTCCACCGACCAAGGCAACACTGCCCTCGTAAGACGCGTAGGCCAGCGCCTTGCCACCGCAGTGGAGACCTTCCTCCGCGACAACGGCTATGCCAACGAGATAGAGAATTTCCAGTGGGAGTTCAACCTCGTAGCCGACAACCAGGTCAACGCCTTCTGCATGCCCGGCGGCAAGATAGTCGTCTATGAAGGCATCCTGCCCGTCACTCAGGACGAGGCCAGCCTTGCCATAGTGCTCGGCCATGAGATAGCCCATGCCGTAGCCAAGCACTCAGCCGAGCAGATGTCAAAGAAGATACGCCAGCAGTATGGCACCCAGATAGGAGCCACCGTTCTCAGCCAGGCCGCCGGGGTAAGCAGCGGCACAGCGGGCGCCCTCGCCCAGCTGGCGCAGCAGGGCTTCAACTTCGCCAACCTCAAGTATTCGCGCGACAATGAGAGCGAAGCCGACCACCTCGGCCTCATCTTCGCCGCCATGGCAGGCTACGACCCGCAGGCCGCCATACCCTTCTGGCAGCGCATGTCGCAGCTCAGCGGCGGAAACAAGAAGAGCGAGTTCCTCAGCGACCACCCGTCCGACGAAAAGCGCATAGCAGCGCTGCAGAAGGAGATGCCCGAGGCCTTGAAATACTACAACCCCCAGCCCACTCCACAGCCAACCACCGCAGCCAAGAAAACAACCGCAAAGAAAACAACTGCCAAGAAAACTGCCAAGAAGAAAAAATAGTCCTCCAGGCACATAAAGAATGGCAACAATATAGCAGTTGGCACAGATTACAGTCTATGCGAAATAGTCATGCTCTCTGTGCCAACATTTGTGTCATTACCTATAAAAAATAAAATGTTTTTTGCATACATTCCTGCATTGTTTCGGTTAAAAAGTTGAAAAACAGGCGATTTAATATGCAGGGTGATTTAGTCCTGTGGAAATCAAAACTAAAAGCCTTGAAACGAAATCTAAAAGCCTTGAAACGAAATCTAATCCCGTGGAAAACGCCAGCTCCACGG
>CADAZW010000112.1 GCA_902792555.1 uncultured Bacteroidales bacterium
TGTATAAAATCCTTTAAACTCCACATCGTTGTAACCATCCTCATTTACAAATGGGTTTTCATCAATCAGAGAAATATCACTTAACTGCTTGATGATAATCTTACCGTTATGCTTCTCGTAAAAAGCTTTAACATTATCAGAACAGTTGGTAACAATTGTGTCAGGGATATCAAGTCCATGAGCAACTGCACACTGATGAGGTGGCGATAGGCGTCACCGTCAATGGCTACAGCACCAAGCTTCCGCTCTCTGACAGCAGCGGCACCATCAATAATATCAAGAATATCAGCGACTGCACCTTCAATTGGTATGAGGTTGGCGCCAGCGAGGGTGTCCTTGAGATAACGCTCGACTATTGCATCTGCCCTCAGGGCACCGTTCCTTCCTCTGATATGTGGAGTCAGATACGCGCCAAGCAGCAGAGCGACGGCAAATGGAAGGCCGAAAACCTTAATCTCGACCTGCTCGCCGGTCTGGACTCCAATACTGGCTATCAACTCTTCTTCTCGTTCCGTACCAATGACGGTGAGAACGGTCGTGCCACCTATCCCAGCGATGGCGGACAGTTCATGCTCGAGTTCTCCACGGGCGAGATAACCGCTGTCAGCTCAGTGGTCAATGCTCAATCCTTAATGTCCGACTCTTGGTATACCCTTGATGGCCGCCGTCTTAACGGCCAGCCTGCCACTAAGGGCATCTATATCAACAATGGCAAGAAGATATTGATAAAATAGAAAATGAAGCAAATAATTGTATCATTTCTTTGTGCATTGGCTGTTCTGACGGCCGATGCACAATTCCTCTTCCGCATTAGTGGCGGCGGACTGGAGAAACCTTCGTATATACTTGGCACGATACATACATTGTCAGGTGCGGTGCTTGACAGTATACCCGAATATTTGGAGATAGAGGCGCAGTGTCAGCAACTCTATGCAGAACTTGAATTTACAAAAGAAAAAGCATCCAATGTAATGGGCAGTGCTGCTGGCCTACAAGCAAAAGAGATACTGCCTGATGGAAAAACTATCTATGACATACTGAGCAAAGAGCAAATCAACATGCTGAAATCAGTAATAAGCAAGGAATTGAAGGCTACGTGGAAGACTATTACAGAGGTCAAGGCACGCAGTGGCGGGGTGTCAAATCGGACAATAGATGATGCAACTATCAGTACGAGAGCAGAAAGTCTGGTGACGCAAATGCAGATTTTCATGCCAAATACTTTCATGTCTTTCATTGACGGAATGATTAACATGGAAGTGTTGATGCAATCTTTAGATAAAGACATCATGAATAATCAGCTGATAGACATAGTTTGTATTTCCAGAGCTAAAGCCCGTGGCATGACGATTGGCGAACTTGATGAAACTTCAGATTTACTGGAACTTCTTGGGAAAAATAATAACTTAAGCCTCGAGGCACAAGTGGATTCTCTCGCGCGGTACCTGACTACTTTCGAGCAGCATAGGCAGAATTCTATAGATGAGGTGAAATACATCAAACAAACTATAGAGTATTGGAATAAAGGGGACTTCGATACTTTCTCTACAATGGACTATTTGGTGACTAGTGCAGAAAAGGAGCTCACACATGATAAGAAGCGCAGTGAAACGTGGTTGCCTAAGATGATAACTGCCATGCATAAGGCTCCAACGCTATTTGCATTCGGTTCAGCGCATTTAATTGGTCCATATAGCATTATACAAAAACTTCGCGATGCTGGGTACGATGTGGAGCAGATAAAAAAGAAGTGAGAAAAGAATGAATACAAAGTGCTCCCGAAAGCCAATAGAGACTTTCGGGGGCTATTATTATCTGTAAGTATTCAAGCTATCTTTTAATTCAGCATGATGCCCTCGGCCTGTACTTCGTGGCCGAGGAAACGGACTGCCGTGGCATTGAATTTGTCGGGATTCTCCGTTGTGAGGCAGTGCAACTGGCCGCCAGTGGTGATGCGTTGTGCCATGTCGGTATGGTTGGCAAGGTAGGCGCTGAGGCTTCGCGCTACATATTCGCCTTGCGATATAATGTTTATGTCAGAAGGGGTGTACTTGCGTATCTTGTCCATCAGCAATGGATAGTGAGTGCATGCAAGGATGAGGGTATCAATCTTAGGGTCTTTTTCCAGTATCTGATTGATGCGCTTCTCCACAAAATAGTCAGCGCCGGGGGAGTCAAACTCGAAGTTTTCCACCAGCGGTACCCACATGGGGCAGTCCTGCCCCGTGACAGTGATGTCGGGGTAGAGTTTCTGTATCTCTATGTCGTATGAATGGGAGAGGATGGTGCCCGTGGTGGCAAGTATGCCCACGTGGCGGCTCTTGGTGATGGAGCCCACCTCTTCTGCGGTGGGGCGTATTACGCCGAGCACTCGCCTGTTGGGGTCGAGCTGTGGAAGGTCATTCTGCTGTATGGTGCGCAGTGCCTTGGCTGACGCGGTGTTGCATGCCAAGATTACGAGATGGCAGCCGCGCTCAAAGAGTGTGGTCACTGCCTGCAGCGTGTAGCGATAAACGATGTCGTAGGAGCGTGTGCCGTAGGGTGCCCGGGCATTGTCGCCGAGGTAGAGGTAGTCATATTGCGGCATAGCGGCGCGGAGCTCGCGCAAGATGGTGAGCCCTCCGTAGCCGGAGTCGAATACTCCGATAGGTCCTGCGGCCTGCGGCAATGTCATAGCTGTGGGGTTGCGCTTACTGCTTGTTCTCCTCAACGACAGCCTCTTCCTTGGGTGCGGTGGCGGCAGCCTGCACCTTGGGCAGCGGCTGACCGGCCAGCACTAGGTTTACGAGGCTGGTGATGTCGATGCCGTCGTTAGGATTGATGAAGGGATAGGCGTGCTGATCGGTGTTGAGCACAAAAGCGAGACCGCGGGCTCTGGCCACCACGGCGATGGCGCTGTCGAGCTTCTGCTCAATGGGCTGGCAAAGGTCGGCCTCAGCGGAGCGCAGAAGCTTCTCGCTCTCCTCGCGGAACTTGATGCCCTGGTCCATGGCCACCTGCAGCTCCTTCTGGCGCTTGAGCATGATGTCCTCTGGGAAAGTCTTTTGTCCCTGAATATAGTCGGAGTACATCTTGAAGAACTTGTCTTCGTTGTACGCTGCTTCCTTGTCGTATTGCTCGCGTATGCTCTGCATGGTGGTCTGTGCGGTGGCGTAGTCGGGCATGCTGTGGAGCACCTTGGTATAGTTGAGGTAGCCGAAGGTGATTTTTTGTGCAGAGCACTCAGTGCCGGCTGCCAGCATCAGTGCCAGCGAAGTGAAGGTAAGAAGAATGATTCGCTTCATTGCAATGGCCTTTTAATTGTTTTTCTTAAAATTCTCGAGTATGGCTTCTGCCGTTGCCTGCATCTGCTCGGGGGGCAGAGTGATGCGCTGGCGGAGGTCTTTCTCTTCGTTGATGGGCACAAGGTGGATATGAGCGTGGTCAACGTCAAGGCCTATGACAGCCTGCGACACTTTCTTGCATGGGAAAGCCTCCTTGATGGCTTTGGCTACACGCTTGGCGAAGACTTGCATGGCGCCAATCTCCTCATCGGTAAGGTCAAAGAAATAGTCCACCTCTCTCTTGGGCACTACCAGTGTGTGGCCCTGACGGATGGGGTTGATGTCGAGGAAAGCGTAGAAGTTGTCGTCCTCAGCGCATTTGTAACTGGGTATCTCGCCCTTAATGATGCGTGTGAATAGTGTGGCCATAGTTATTTAATCTTTTAACTCTTTAACTTTTCAGTTTTTTGATAGCCTCGCCTCGTTAGATGCTGATGCTGAGAACCTCAAGCTCAATCTCGCCGCGTGGAATCTTGATCTTCACTACGTCGCCAACTTTCTTGCCCAGCAATCCCTGGGCAATAGGAGTGGTAGAGGATATCTTCCCTTCTTTGAGGTTGGCCTCGCTCTCGCTCACGATGGTATATTTCATCTTGGTACCGAGCTTAGTGTTTTTCATCTCTACGGTGGAGAGAATCTGTACTGTATCGTTGCTCAGCTTTGAGGTGTCGATAATCTTGGCCTCCATCAGGGCGGCTTTCAGTTTGTTGATGCGTCCCTCCAGCATAGCCTGAGCCTCTTTGGCGGACTCATATTCTGCGTTTTCAGAGAGGTCACCTTTGTCGCGAGCTTCTGCAATGGCTGCGGAAGCAGCTGGACGTTCTATTTGCTCCATATGCTTGAGCTGGGCTACCATTTGCTCGTAGCCTTCTTTGGTCATGTATGCCATAGTTTAGTTTGGTGTTTAGTGTTCAGAATTAAGGTTTGCTTCGTTTCTCGACGCGAAAAAAAGAAAGAATCCCAATGCTTGTTCCGCACCAGAATCCTGCTTTATCGCACATTCTCCTATTTTTACACTGCAAAAGTACGTCTTTATTTTTCATCTGACCAAATTTTGATGGTCTTTTTTCAGTTTTAGAGGCGTAAGTGGTTGTTTTTGCACTCTTTTCTCTCTTAAATCAAGAAAAATGCTTAATTTCGCAGTCGCGTTTGTCCTATGGTGTAATGGTAGCACTAGAGTTTTTGGTTCTCTCAGTGGTGGTTCGAATCCGCCTGGGACAACAATCAATGCCCATATCTGTCTATGGGCATTTGTCATTAGAGAGCACTCTCTACTTCTCTAACTTTAATTGTCAATGACCAACGTACTTACTATCGCAGGCAGCGACCCTTCGGGCGGCGCAGGAATGCAGGCCGACCTCAGAGTGATTAACGCTCTGGGCTGCTATGGTATGGGCGTTGTTACTGCCCTCACTGCCCAAAGCACCCAGGGTGTCAGTAGTGTGTGGCCGTTTAGTTGCGACCAGGTGGCAGCTCAGGCTGCAACTCTTCTTGACGATATAATGCCCGATGCTGTAAAGGTGGGGATGCTTG
>CADAZW010000113.1 GCA_902792555.1 uncultured Bacteroidales bacterium
GGAGTATTGCCTTATCGTTAGCCGTGTTGAAATAGCCGTTCTCGGTATAGATGTTTGTCGTGCCGCTAACCACGTTGGAGCGTCCCGCCGAGTGGGCGTCCTTGGTAAGCACATTGTAATACAGGGTATCCGTCGACATTTTGTATTCAGGGCTCAGCAGCTCCACGTTATAGTTAAACACGGCCTGGCGCGTCTGGGCGTCATACTGTCCCCAGTCCGACGTAAGATTCGTTGTCCCGTCCACCAGCCGGCCGCCCTCAAAGAAATAGCCCATGCTGTACAGTCGGTCGTAGTCCAAGGAGTCGGTGTAGAGTGTCGATTTGCGATGCTTGAGCACCACTTTATAGCGAGCCTGCGCCACCTGCGAATTGCCGTCGTAGAAAAGGTAGTCGCAGTTCAGCGACAGGGTGTCACCCTGCCTCATGTTCACATGGTCGAAAGCAGCAAAGGAATTGCTCTCCTGGTAGAAATTGGCACTGTCGCACTTGAGTATAACCCCGTCGTGGAAGAACTCCACGTTACCCACGAATATCTGCACTCCAGGCATAAGGGCCTCGTCATAGGTTATCTTGTCAGCATGGCGCACAACAATATCGCCACCCTTTGGGCGTGGCGACTTGCTGTTCTTTATCTTTGGCGAAGCACCAGCCAGCGACAATGCTGAGATAGCTATCGTCAACAGCAGAAAAAGTGAAAACAGTCGTGTGCGCATCTAACTCTTCAGCCAGTTATACCTATATCCGCTCCGTTTCCAGCCGTCCTTGATTTTCACATAGGTAGTCTTGATCTTATCCTCAATCCACTTCTGTATGATTTCCTCGCTCCGCTTGTCGTTGACAATATCAGTCAGCACCTGGAAATCGTCGGTAATGTCAGCCTTATGCTCGGGTATGCGGTTCTTCAGCTTGATAATAGCGCAAGCCTTCATGCCGTTGCGCCCGCGCATGGTGAAGGCATCCGACACCTCGCCGATATGCATCTTCTCCACCGCCATGGCAATGTCCTGATAGCTGCGGTGCAGCTCGTCCATGCCTATGCGTGAGGTCAGCGTGCCGTCCTCCCTCCTAGTGTAGGCCATCAGTCCGTGGTTGAGGCGCGTATCCTTGTCTTCTGAGTATCTGAAAACGGCCTCGTCAAAAGAGAGCTTGTCGGTGCGGATGAGATTGGCAACGCTGTCCAGCCTGCCGAGGGTCTTGCGTATCTCCTCCCCCGACAGCTCTGGCGTGCGCAGTATGTGGCGGCAGTTAATCTTATCGCCCTTACGCTCTATCAGCTGAATGATATGGTATCCGTATTCCGTCTTTACGATTTTCGAAACTGTCTTGGGGTCTGTCAGGGAAAAGGCCACGCTGGAGAACTCCGGCACCAGCTCTGCCCTACCCTTGAATCCCAGCTCGCCGCCATTCGCGGCACTGCCGTCCTTGGAGAACATGCGGGCCAGCAGGGCAAACGACTCGCCCTTATTCACGCGGTCGGCATACTCCATCAGCTCCGCCTTCACTCGCGCCACCTCGTCGGGAGTAACCTTAGGAGTCTCGCTGATAATCTGTATCTCCACCTGGGTAGGGATGGTAGGCAGGCTGTCCTTGGGGATATCCTTGAAGTAGCGGCGCACCTCGGCGGGTGTGGCTGTACCGTCGCCGATAATCTTGTCCCTTACACGCATCACCCTATACTGATCCATAATCATCTTAGTGGTATAGGCGCGTATCTCTTTCATCGTCATGTTGCGATAGTTCTCGAGGTTGCGCTCCGACCCCGCAATGCTTATCTGGCGCTGCAGCTCATTGTCAACATAGGTCTGCACGTCAGCCTCCGTCACCTCTATACTGTCCAGCGCTGCCTGGTGCAGAAAGAGCTTCTGGATAGCCAGTTCCTCGGGGATGGTTACATACGGGTCGCCCTCTATCGGGGTGCGGTTATACTCAGCGGCAATTCGCTGCATCTCGATGTCCGACTTCAGTATCGGCTCATCGCCCACAATCCATGCCACCTCATCAAGCACGTTCTCAATCTGCCCACTAGCTCCGAGGCTACATACAAACGCCATCAGCCCAAGGAAGAAATATCTCATATTGTATGCAATTTATTTATGTGAAAGTGAATGCCTCAGCATTCGTTTAATTCGTATTTTTTTCTCACACAGATTTCACAGATTTTCTGTTAGTCGCAGAGTCGCAAAGTCACAAAGTCGCAGAGTCAAGAGTTTTCGTTTTCGTTAAACTTATTTGTCTAATTCGTGAGATTGCCGCTTCGCTCTCACAGCTCCTTCTGCTAGCTGCTCGCGATGCCTTCGGCATTCGTAGTTCTTACCGTTCACCTCCGGACTTGGCTAAATTGTACATTGTAATTTGTCAAATTGTGAAATGACTTGGCTTGGCTAAATTGTCCAATCGTAAAATCGTGAAATCGTGAAATTAAAATGGCTTTGCCTAAATTTCAAAATTCAAATTTCAAATTTATCAGTGTTTATTCACCGTAGCTAGCACAGCCTCGTCCACGGTGAAGGGATAGCGTTTGCGCAGTCCGTCAATCCACTCGGCTTCTTTCTGGGCCTGGTAGTCGCTGACCACCTGCGATTTCACGTCAATC
This sequence comes from uncultured Bacteroidales bacterium, assembly GCA_902792555.1. Classification (GTDB taxonomy): domain Bacteria; phylum Bacteroidota; class Bacteroidia; order Bacteroidales; family Bacteroidaceae; genus UBA6382. Next base: position 2,593 of record CADAZW010000113.1, read on the forward strand.
ACCTCCTTGGGCTGCTTCTGCACCTTGCCCACTACTCCGTAGAAGGGCAGCACCTTGTTTTGCTTCGGCTCCTTGCCCGTCTTAAACTTCAGATAGTCCACCAGGGCATTGTCGCCCTTCTTCCATACTCCGAAGTGCACTCTCACGGCCTTCACCGAGTCGGCGGGCAACTTCTGCTTCAGCAGCTCCAGCCCCTCGTCGGCCTTGCAACCCTTCAGCAGCTTGGCAATCTGCTTAGCCATCACCTTGCTCTTCGTGCGGTAGGTATAACCGCGGAAGTGGGGTTCCTTCCATTGATACTTAGCCTTGTTGGCCTGGAAATACCTGTTCAGTCCGGCCTCGTCGCTGGCAGCCTCCTGCCATACCAGACGGTTGCTGGCCTCGTAGAGCAGCAGGCCGTCGTAGTATTCATTGATAAGAAACTTCAGCTCAGGCTTCTCGCTCACCGCCTTGGCCTGCACCTGCAGCAGCACGTCCTCGCGGCTCATGCTGCCGCCCGACTCGCTGACCATGCGGGCAATCATGTGCTCGGCAGCATCCTCGCGCAAGCCCATCCTGTCAAGCTGCTCCTGTATCTCGGCGCGCTTCTCCTCATAGGGCTCCAGCTTCTTGCGGTCATTCATATATATTATATGGTAGCCTGCCGCCGTAAGCACCGGCTTGCTCATCTGTCCCACGCGCAGCGCCCATGCAGCGTCCCTAAACTCAGGAATCACCTGCGCCGGACCGATCCAGGGCAGCTCGCCGCCATTCACGGCCGTTCCCTTGTCGTCCGAGCACTGCTTGGCCAGCTCGGCAAAGTCGGCACCACCCTGCAACGCAGCATATATGGAGTCAATCCTCACCTTGGCGGCGTCCACCACCCCGGCATCAGCGTTCTGCGGCACATAAATCATTATGTGGCTCACCTTAACCAGGTCGCTGTCACCCACACTGACCTTGATATTGTCATACACATTGCGCACTATCGAGTCAGCATACAGCGAGTCATAGACAAAAGGCTTCAGCTGCACGTCGCGGTAGGTGCGATACTCCTTCTGGAAGGAAGACAGCGTGTCCATCTTCGCGTCGAGAGCCGCCTGCACCTTCATGCGGTAGTTCACGTAGAGGTCCACATACTCCTTTATATCCTGCTCGCTCACCTGCGAGGGAGATTCGTAGTTCTTGTTGAGCGAGTATTCAAACTCACCTCTCGTCACCTCGCGCCCCGCCACAGTCATCAGCACGGGGTCGGTCACCTGCTGGCTCCAGCCCGTCAGGCTGCACACTGCCAGCAATCCAAATATCGCAATTCGTTTCATGCAGTTATTTACAATTTAATGTAAATGTTTAATGTCAAAGTGAATGCCGACATTCGTGGAATTCGTAGTTTTTACCACTCACTTCCGGACTTGGCTAACGTTTAACGGTTATTGGTTATTGTTTATTGGTTACTGCGGCTGGCTGTAGTTAGGAGCCTCGCTCGTAATAGTGATGTCGTGCGGATGGCTCTCCAGCACGCCGGCATTAGTGATACGCACAAACTTAGCGTCGTGCAGAGCCTCGATGGTCGGAGCGCCGCAGTATCCCATGCCGGAACGCAGGCCGCCCACCAGCTGGTATATCACCTCCTGCACCGTGCCCTTGTAAGGCACGCGACCGGCGATGCCCTCCGGCACCAGCTTCTTGGCCTCCACCACCCCACTCTGGAAGTAGCGGTCCTTCGAGCCATTCTCCATAGCCTCCAGTGAGCCCATGCCGCGGTAGGTCTTAAACTTACGGCCGTTGAGGATAATCGTCTCGCCCGGGCTCTCCTCAGTACCGGCAACCAGCGAGCCTATCATCACGCAGTCGCCGCCGGCAGCCAGGGCCTTCACCACGTCGCCGCTATAGCGCAGACCGCCGTCGGCAATCATCGGCACGCCAGTGCCCTTCAGCGCCTGAGCCACGTCATAGATGGCTGACAGCTGCGGCACACCCACGCCGGCCACCACGCGGGTGGTGCAGATGCTGCCCGGGCCTATGCCAACCTTCACACTGTCGGCGCCCGCCTCCGCCAACATCCTGGCAGCCTCGGCAGTAGCCACGTTGCCCACCACGATATCCACATTGCTGAAGTTAGCTGGCCGTGGGCAGTGTCAATCACGATAGCGTCGGCACCGGCCTTAATCAGCGCCTCCATGCGCAGCAGCGTGTCGTCGGTAACGCCCACGCCGGCAGCCACGCGCAGACGGCCCTTGTCGTCCTTGCAAGCCATCGGCTTATCCTTGGCCTTGGTGATGTCCTTGTAGGTGATCAGACCCACCAGCTTGCCGTCCTTGCCCACCACGGGCAGTTTCTCAATCTTATTCTCCTGCAGTATCTTGGCGGCGCTCCTCAGGTCCGCCTGCTGGTCGGTGGTCACCAGGTGCTCGCTCGTCATCACCTCGTCAATCAGCTTACTGGTGTTCAGCTCAAAGCGCAGGTCGCGGTTCGTCACAATGCCCACCAGATGGCCGTCGCCGTCCACCACGGGTATGCCGCCGATGTGATACTCGTGCATCAGCCTCAGCGCGTCGCCCACCGTGCTGCCCCTCTGGATAGTCACGGGGTCATATATCATGCCGTTCTCGGCACGCTTCACGATAGCCACCTGACGGGCCTGCTCCTCAATCGACATATTCTTGTGGATTACGCCGATGCCGCCCTCGCGGGCAATGGCAATAGCCATCTTAGCCTCAGTCACCGTGTCCATGGCAGCCGACACAAACGGGATGTTCAGCCTGATGTTGCGGGAGAACCTGGTGGCAAGCTCCACCGATCGCGGCAGCACCTCGGAGTACGCGGGGATTAACAACACATCATCATAAGTCAGACCGTCTGACACAACTTTTTCTGCAAGAAATGATTTCATATCGGTATATTAGTTTATTTGTTTACTCAGTTTAATATGGATGCCGCTCCGCGGCTGGGGCTAGGCTCTTCCGTTTTTACCCTCCCCCCATTTTGGGAGGGACTGGGGGTAGGCTCTATATATTAAATGCAAAGATACTACATTTCCTCCAAAGACACCGCAAATGCAACCTTTTTTAATACAAAAATCCCCATTTTATACTGATAAAAAAAAGAAATCCGTGCAATCTATGCAATCTGTGTGAGAAACGAACACGAATCTCACGAATAACACGAATCTGATTGTTATTTGAAATATTTCAACCTTCAAATACCGGCTTAAGGCTCAAATACCTAACTGTCAATTATCAACTGTCAACTATCAATTACCCTATTCTGCGTGCCTTGGCGGCAAATCTAATCGCGCCGAACCGAAATCTAATCGCGCACAAGTCAAATCTAATCGCGCTGGGAACGGCCCTCCCCTCGCGATTAAATTCTGTCCCCTCGCAATAAAGTCACGTTTCCTCGCGATCTGGAGTCGTTTCCTAGCATTCTGGAATCGTTTTCACGCGACTATTTCTCGTTTTCCCACGAAGGTTTTCCTTTAGTCTACATTTCCCGATTATGTCGCCTTAATTTTTAACTTTGTTTGTTTTTTAATGGCCCCTACCCTTGCCTGCATTATCCTGCATACAGAACCGTCTCTTTATCAGCTTTTTAATCGGAAAAATGTAGGATTGCAGGCAAAAAACGTTTTATTTTTTCATATATCAAAAACGCTTCTTCGCGCCCTCACAAAGGCGACACTCCCCAATGGCGTAGCCGAAGCAACTTTTTTCGCCACCGTCCATAGCAGAAGGGCTATTTCAGTGCTCCGCGCTGTCTTGATTCCTCCAGAGCCTTCTTGGCCGACTTAATATATCCCTCACCAACCAGGCCTTTTTTGACGGCGTCGCTAGCAACTTTAAGGAAGACGCTGTCGTTGTCAAGCGGATTGGTGGTCCCCTTCAGCTTAAGAGTGCCGATTATTGCATCGCCAACGTCCTGAGCCTCGTAGAAATCCTTAATATTGAAGATTTCGTTGAAGTAGTATAGCACGTGATTCTCCCTTGTATAGGTGATGATCTGCTTCTGGATGATGGTGTCGCTCTTGTCTTCGTTGTAGCAACCGATATACAGTATGCTGGCTAGCCGCCCGCCAACGATGAGGCTGTCTTCTTCGGCATATAATTCTACATCTTCTCCATTGAGTTGTCGCATATGGAGGCCTAACAGCGCCATTTCCTTTGCCTGTTCTATATCATCGTCCCAGAAGGGAAGAAAAGTCTTGACGCAGCGCAGCCAAACCAAATCACTGTTGGGGTCGTATAGCTTCACATCGTTTTGCATGGAGTAGAGTCCTCCCCATGCCGAGTCGTTGTACATCCATCCATGGGGTATGGTTATTGAGAACAGTTCGTTCTCGTAAGTTATGTCCGACGGAGAATTTTTGGATGACGAGGTTTTCTGATTGTTGCAACCCAGTATCAGGCATAGGTTAATCAATACTGTCATAAACAGTAATGCTTTCTTCATGTTTCTTATTGTTATATATTGTTGTTTCTCTACGATTTACTCTCACGACTTCATCTTGTCCTTTACCAGTCTGAATTATTCAACATAAGGCTTGACAAACTGAAATCAGGATGGAGCCTATCAAGGTCAACGGGCTTCGAGATGCCGTCGATTTTTCCATCCTCGCTAAACTGCCATATACTGTAGTGGTTCTTGCCTTTGATCACAGGAGGCTTGGGCCCATAGCGGGCTATCATAAGATAGAAGTCATCAAACTCTGCCGAACAAAGGGAATTATACACCCTGATAAGACTGTATATCAGTGGCAACTTGCCGTAGTGTTCTTTTACGAGACTGCAGAAGAGCAACAGGCTGTCTCTGTCTATCGTCTCTTCAACGTCTACCATAGGGATAAGGTCTTGTCTGTCCCTGTCCACCACTGACTTGAAGTTGTCAAATTGTCTGTGAATCGGGCGGTTGCCTTTCAGGTAGTGATATGAGCCGACAAGGATGCCATTATCCCTTGCACCTTCTACATTCTCTTTGTAGCGTCTGTCTTTGTGCGTGGCTCCTTCCGTGGCCTTGATATATACGAAACTGATGTTCTTGTCCTGCGCCACCTTACCCCAGTCAATCTTTCCCTGGTGGTTAGACACATCTATCCCCTGATAGTTTGCTTTTCTATAAACTAGCCTTTCTGGGCTTCTGACCACAAGCAATGTAATCACAGCCACTGCGCATAGCCCTATGATGAATATTGCAGACTTCTTCATGGCGCCTTGTCTTGAATGTCTCCTTTTTGTCATCCTACGCTATTTTTTCTATCTTGACATCCTTGAATCCTCTAAACGCCGGATGACAAATTGCTGTTAGGTCAGGGGAGTAAGGGGCGACCTGCGTTTTCTATCTGTCTCGCTCCAAGATGTGAGCGGCAAGCCCATCGGCTGCTTGTATCTCATTATCGCTCTCTTGTTGACAAGCATATTCTTTGTTTTGAGTGCAAGTTTAAAGTTGAGTTGCTAGGGATGATATTTGTAGTTTATGCCCCGCAAAAAACTCATGTCTATTCTTCAAAACGAACAGATGGCATCACCATTTATTTAAATAATGTTCGCGCGCGAGGAAATCGCCATAAATTTCTGAATAATTTCCGGTAATTTCTTTCAGTGTATGCCGTCAGGCACTTTTCTTTCCCGCTGCGTATAGGTCCGTTTTGTAATCTGGGAGGGCTGTTTTTGCCATGTGGCGTTGACTTTTCGGGCCGCAAGGGGTAAATTCCGGTGTTTTCCGGAAAAAATATGGAAAAAATGTCACGGAAATGCTTGGCCGTTTCGGTGGAAGTGCGTACCTTTGCACTGTAAATTCCGGTGTTTTCCGGAAAAAATATGGAAAAAATGTCACGGAAATGCTTGGCCGTTTCGGTGGAAGTGCGTACCTTTGCACTCGCTTTCGCCCCGAAAAGGGGGCGCGGGCATCGTTCTTTGGAAGATTTGCATAACAACAGGAAGTACAAGAGTACAGGCATCAGCAAATGGTGCCTGGGTATGAATGACGAACCGTCAATGTCCCGCCCGCCCGTATCAGGGCCTTGGGCGGGAGCAAGACATGAACGGCAGTGAATGCGGATTCCGGGCGGACGGGCTCTATTTATTGTGGCGCCTTCTCCTTCTTCTTAGATTATAAGAACAATGAGATACTACAATGGAGAGTTTGATCCTGGCTCAGGATGAACGCTAGCTACAGGCTTAACACATGCAAGTCGAGGGGCAGCGGGAGGAAAGCTTGCTTTCCTCGCCGGCGACCGGCGAATGGGTGAGTAACACGTATCCAACCTGCCCCCGACCGGGGGATAGCCCTCCGAAAGGAGAATTAACACCCCATGGGTGTCCGCG
>CADAZW010000114.1 GCA_902792555.1 uncultured Bacteroidales bacterium
TAGCTGTGGATGGTGGGTGCAAGATATGTCTTTTTCATTGTCTTTTCGTTTTAGCGATTAATAGAGAACTTTCTTGCCGCCCATGATGTAGATCTGGCCCTTCTGCGGTGCGGCTACCTTGCGGCCCTGCATATCATAGTACGATTGACCATTGGCACCATTGGCTGCAGATTTGATGCCGGTAATACCGCCGATGCTGAACTCCTTGGTTCCGGCACCTCCCACTACTGCTGCGGGCAGGTAGGCCTTGTGGGCAGGAAGAACCATGGCGCCGGCAATGCGGAAGACTGCGGTGCCCTCGTTGTTGTAGAGCACGTATGCCTCATTCTCGCCAATGCCTGTACCCTCGGGGCCTGTGCCCTCCAGCAGGTTGCCGGCAATGGAGCTGCCAGTATCATCGGAAGCGAGGAGGAAGTAGCTCGTGCCTGCCTCGCCTTGCAGGATGACGGGCTCATTGGCTGCCAGCACGGTGCCGCTGAGCTGAGTCAGCTCAACCTCTGTGCCGTCGATACCGGTAACGCCGTAGGCTGTCACGCCCGTAGGAATAACGAGTGCCTTATCGGAAACAAATGTGCTGTAGCCCGTTGCGCCGATGGTGACGGCCTCAAGGTCAACTCTCTCAAACTTCCAGCTTCCGTTGTTGTTGCCTCCGCTATAGCCACCATACCAGCCGCTTGTGCGGACGATGCCGGAGGTGTTGCTTGTATTGTCAACGGTGAGGCAGAAGGATACGGTAGTCGGATTCCACATCGGCTGGATAACGAACTGTCCCTCAGGAGTCAAGGTCTGGGCACATGCTCCCCAAACCTCATCACTGGTGCTGGCATCCTCGTAAACCATCTGTGTAGAGCACTGACCGATATACTTCTTCTGAGCGACGTTGTAGTAGGAGAAGACCTCATAGGTTACTCCGTCGGGGGTAACGGTAGCATCTTGGTCTGTAAGCTGGAAGACGAATTGGCCTATGGCATCTTCGTCATATGCCTTCCATGCCACCTTGGCGTTGTCGTCAATATACATTGCATACTCATTGTCGCCAAAGGCAGCGGCAGCGCTCTTGATAACATAGTAGCCGTCGGTGAGCGGATTGCGGTTGGTGGTGGCGGTTGTGTATGCCTCGTTCAGCGCATCAGCCATATCCTGCTGCTCAGCAGCGGAAAGGGTGTTGTCGCCACCGTTGTAGGCAGTAACATAGTCTGCATAGAGAGCCTTGAAGGCCTCTACACCTGCCTGCGCATACTCACCGGGGTTGGTGCCGAAATCGATGGTGGCATAGGCATCGGCAAGATTTTCGATGGCAGTCTTCAGCGGACCGTTGGCTATATAGTCTGCATAGTACTCATCTGCGGGACGGAAGGCCCAAGAGATGACCCATGCCTGAGAAGCGGTGTTGGTAACATCATTAGCTACGCCGCAGTTGGCAGAACTGATTCCCTTGCCGGCTGCATCAGAGAGGATGAAGGAGCAGGAGCGTGCAGCAACTGTTCGGTCAGCTCCCCAGTACCAGTAGTGGTCGTTGCCAGTCATTACGTTGAGGGAAATCCTGTCATCAGAGAACTTCCATGCAGAACCGTCAACAACGCCAAGGTATTTGCCGTTAGCTACGTTCTGGAGGTAAACCTTGCCGTTAGCGGCATCGTATTCCACCCTGAACATCTGCTTGGGCTCATTGGCATTATAATCAATCTTCTTGATGCCGTCGCCGTCAGCCTCAATCACAAAGCCACCGGGAACGCCATCGGTCTGATAGTCGTACTCGGCAATAAGGTGATAGTAGCCGTCAACGAGCGGGTTGCTCTTGGCATCAACCTTAGCCTTAGCAGCAGCAAGGGCATTGTAGATATCGGGCACATCGGCCTTCTCCTTACCTTCAGCGAGAGCAGCGACAGCTGCATCGTAGGCAGCCTGCAGCTCAGCCAGGTGCTCTGTGCTGGTTGCCAGACCGTCGATGGAGGTGCGCTCATTGCCGAGCAGGAAGGAACGATTCCTTGCCGGGTCATTGTCATGATGGTTTGCAGGAGTAATGGTGTTGAGAGACTCTTCTGCAGCCTCAACGAGCATATGCAATGCAAACATGTCCTCATCCGCCGGGCAGATATACCATTGCGAACGCTTGAAGTCTGCGCTGGTCTCACTGTAGTTTTGTGTTGACAAATCGGAAGAGTAATTGGACAAAGGACGTGTCAATCCGCCCTTATATATAGTTTGTATCTTAAAGAGTCCCACGCCAGTCCTGGTGATGGTCTGCGTACATTCGGGGGCGTCTGTAAGGAGGACGAATTTGCCTGTAGTCGTAGTAGACGAGCCACCGGATAGTGATGCCCAATACATGCCGTTGTCAGCGCATTGAATATTCCAGTCGTCACCATTCTTGATGAGCTTGAAATAGCATGTCTTGTCTGTGCCTGGATCGGCAGCATTGATTGTCTTCAGCCTTAGTCCATGTGTCGTTGCCGACGAAGCATCACTGTAAATGAACTGGGTCTCCCTGTAGTAGCTCTTGAAACAGTAATATCCTTCGGTAAGGGGATTGGGAGTGCTTTTCAAGAAAGACTCAATGGCATCAGACAGTTCAACCATCGAAGCGTTGATGGCTGATGCGGGAGAAGACGGGTCGAGCATGACGAAGTTTGCCAGTGCGTCGTCTATCGGTTTGTATGCTTCCGCTGAGTAATAGCCGGGAGCAGTGCCTACATAATCCAGATATCCCTGAGCCTCGGTAGCCTTTGCCAATACTGCGTCATAGTCGGCGGGAAGGTCACCGGCAAAAGTATAATCTTCCCAGTATTGGGCAGCTTCGAAATCGGGTTGGATGAAGTCATAGACATGGATGGTAGGTGTGCCACTGAACATATAACTAGCTCCGGAAGGAACGGACACGGTATAGATATAAACATCCGTGGGGTTCGTGCTATAGCAGAAGCCCTGACTTATAGAAGTTACGCCAGAGCCTATTTTGACTGTAGCAAGAGTTGCGCCGATATATGCAGCAGCATCGCCCTCGATCTTTGTCACGCTGTTGGGAATCTCCAGACTCGTAATGGCAGAGTGGCTGAAAGCGTTGTCGCCAATAGTGGTGACGGTATAGGATGTACCGTTGATGTCAATGGTAGAGGGAATGACAATGTCGCCAGTGTAAACGGCCGTCTTGTCTGCCTGAGCCTCATCTTTGTTACCGGGATACGTTGCTATGGCTTCGGTGCCCTTAAACGAATAATATACTCCGTTGTAGTCGGCCACGATATTGAAACTTGTCCATTTTGCAGTATAGTCACTCACTCTATTAGCAGGCACATGAATGCGTGCACTGCCAGGGAACATATATGCAGGCTGATCGGGAAGCGTGCCTGTGATATTAGAATACACATCAGTTACACCAGTGTTGTAGCAGAAGCCCTGGCTGATGGAACTTACGTTCTCGCCGATAGTAACGACCTTGAGGCTTGAGCTATAAGCAAAAGCATCGCCCTTGATTGTGGTAACCGAGTTCGGGATGGTTACACTGGTGAGGGTAGCGCGGCAAAAAGCCTCTTTGTTGATAAGGGTGACACCCTCGGGGATGACTACAGAAGTGATGGTGGAACGGCTGAATGCTCCTTCGCCAATCTCGGTTACAGTGTAATCTGTGCCGCCGAAATTTACTGTGGGGGGAATGACAATGTCGCCAGTGTAGGCATTCTGTCCATCTGCCGAAGGCTTTTCATCACAGGTGTAGGTTACGGTTGCATTAGTGCCGGAGAAGATGTAGTGGATACCGTTCACCACTTCTCCGTTGGCACTTGCCGATACTGCCGTAAGCAGTGCCGGCACAAGAAAAGTAAGTAATTTTTTTAACATAATTAAAAAGGTTTATAGTTAGTTATTGTTGGGTAGTCTTTCTAAAGGACAAATATACACCTTATTTATAATATAGCAAGTTTTTGATATGATATTTTACACAAATTTTTATTATTTACACGAATAATGGAGAAAAAACGTGAAAAAAACAGAGGATGTTTGAAATTTGAAATTTGAGATTTGAATGCCGTAGGCATCGCGAAGACTATGTCAGTGGTCGCGCCACAGCGCGGGCTGACAAAAAAAGTCTGAGAGCGAAGCGGCAATGCCGTAGGCATCGCGAAGACCATGTCAGTGGTCGCGCCACAGCGCGGGCTGACAAAAGAGAGTCTGAGAGCGAAGCGGCAAATTTATTGCCAAGTCCGGAAGTAAGCACTGAAAGAAATTGCCAGAAATTATTCAGAAATTTTATCGGAAATTTATGGTTCTTTTTCAAGAATTAGAGAATTAGAGAATATCAATTATAGTAGATTCGCGAAACAGTCTTACTACTTCGTCAAATACATAACATCAGCCACCGGCACACATCATTCGTGCCGGTGGCTGAAAACAGTATTTAATCCTAGGAGATTGAGGAGGGACTAGAAGTCCTCTTCCTCATCCTCTTCTTCTTCGTCGTCGAACAAGCTGCTGCCCCAGAACTTCTTGGACTCAACGAGGGTGGGATCGGTAACGGGCGTTCCGCCCTTACTGATGCTGATAAGCAGCTGAGGAGCCTCGTAGCTGTGGATGGTGGGTGCAAGATATGTCTTTTTCATTGTCTTTTCGTTTTAGCGATTAATAGAGAACTTTCTTGCCGCCCATGATGTAGATCTGGCC
>CADAZW010000115.1 GCA_902792555.1 uncultured Bacteroidales bacterium
ACTAGAGGGGCTAGAGGGGCTAGAAGAGCTGTATTGACTAGACGGGCTAGATTATCTCGGTGATGAGGCGCATGAGGGTTTCCTTGGCGTCGCCGAGCTCAAGGTAAACGCCCTGTTCGCGCTTGTAGAGGGGGTTCTCCACTCCAGCGTAGCCGGGCTTTAGATCGTAGTTGCAGACGATTACCTCGGGTGCCTCGTCAACGCTGAGCACGGGCATGCCGTAGATGGGCGTGCCCTCGGCATTGCGTGCGGCGGGATTGAGCACATCGTTGGCTCCGATGACCACGGCGGCATCGCAGCTTTTGAAATCATCGTTGATGGCCTCCATCTCATAGAGCTGCTCGTAGTCGACGTCGGCTTCGGCCAGCAGCACATTCATGTGGCCGGGCATGCGTCCTGCCACGGGATGAATGGCATAGCGCACGCGTGCTCCACGGCTCTCCAGCTTGTCGGCCAGCTGGCGCACTTGGTGCTGCGCCTGAGCCAGGGCCATTCCGTAGCCCGGCACGATGATTACATCCTTAGCCTCGGAGAGTACGGAGGCGGCTGTCTTGGCTGAAGGCTGGGGGGCTGATGCTTGAGGCTGACTTTCCTCCGCCTCCTCCACCTGCTTGGTAAGGGTCTGCACGCGGCCTTCGAGGTTCCTGACCATTTCCTCGAGTTCTTTTATTTTCTTTTCTAAGTCCATAATGCGTTGTATGTATTTTTCTTCAGAGTTAACGGGTAAAACGGTTGACGGGCTGACGGTTTTGGAGATTGGCTTCTGTGCCTTTCCCCCTGCCAGTATGCTGAGGAGGCTGCGGTTCATGGCACGGCACATTATCTGCGTGAGCAGCAGGCCGGAGGCTCCCACTATGCCGCCCACCGCCACGAGGAAGACATCGCCGATGGCCATGCCGGCTATGGAGCCTGCCACGCCTGACAGCGAGTTGAGCAGCGAGATGGTGATGGGCATGTCGGCGCCGCCTACCCTGACGGAGAAGTAGAGGCCGAAGAGGGCGGAGGTCAAGACCGTGCCTATAGTAATCAGGTATGAGAGACTATGGGCAGGAAACTGCTCCGGCAGCCAGATGCCCGTCAGCACAAAAGCCACGGTAAGCAGCAGAAATAGCAATGTGGCCGCGGAATGGAAGGGCCACACCATGGGGCGCTGCGGCAGCAGACGGTGGAGCTTGCCGGCAGCCACCAGCGAGCCTACCAGCGTGATGACGCCCACGGCAATGGCCAGCAGGCCGGTAATGCGCACAAAGGGCCAGTAGCCGCCAGCCTCTATGGCGGCAAGCTGGGTGCTGCTGAAACCTATGCCCATAACCGAGAGCAGGCCCACCAAAGCGGAGGCTCCGCCGCCCAGGCCGTTGAACAGGGCCACAGTCTGCGGCATCTGTATCATCTTGACGCGCTGGGCCATGACACTGCCTATGAGCGCACCGATGATGATGCCCGTCCAGACGGTCCATACGGAGATAATCTCATTGAACAGCAGGGTGACGCCTACGCCCACCAGCACGGCCACAGCCGACAGGAAGTTGCCGGCCACGGCGGTCTTGACACGGCTCATCATGGAGATGCCCAACAAGACAGTGAGCGCAAGAATGCTGCTTATAAAGATCTGATAGATATCCATTAGAATTGAAAGATTTAAGGATTGAAGAATTGAAAAATGAAAGCACTTCAACTTTTCAACCCTGCAGGGGTCGCGAGTGTTTTGTCAGTGGTCGCCGAAGGCGGGCTAACATAAAAAAACGCGAGAGCGAAGCGGCAATTTTTTAATTTTTACAGATAGGTTTCCTGCCTTTCTTATGAAACATCATCAGCATGCGATGGGTGACGCCGAAGCCACCGAACACGTTGACCGACGCCAGCACGATGGCTGCGCAACCGGCCACCTGCGACATTACGCCACCGCCGCTGAGCATGGCTATGCCCGTAGCGGCAATGGCCCCCACGACAGTCACCCCTGACAGGGCGTTCATGCCCGACATGAGAGGCGTATGCAACAGGCTGGGCACCTGCCGGATGATAAAGTAGCCTAGCACCGTGCTGACAACAAACACTAATATTAATATTAATGGGCTGAGCATTATTACAGAGTTTAAAAAAGTTGAAGAACGGAAGAATTGAATTTGCAATTTTTCAACTTTTCCATTCTTCAATTCCAATCTACAAACCCATTGCCTCGCGGGCACCCTGGTGAACTAGCTGACCGTCGATGCAGACAAGCGACTTCTGAACAATCTCGTCGCTACGGTCAAGCACCACGCTGCCATCCTTAACCAGATATTTCACGAGGTTATACAGATTGTTGGAGAACATCCACGTGGAGCTGGTAGGCAGCAGACCGGGAATGTTCTTCACACCCATCAGCGTAACGCCGTACTTGGTCTCGATGCCGCCCTTGGGGGTAAGCTCGCAGTTGCCGCCCTGGTCGATGGAGATATCCACGATGACTGAACCTTTCTTCATGCCCTTAACCATCTCCTCGGTGATAATGATGGGAGCCACCTTGCCCGGGATGAGAGCTGAACAGAAGACGATATCCATCTGCTGGATAGTCTCGCACAAAGCCTCCTGCTCGCGGATGAGCACGTCGGCAGGCAGACGATTGGCATAGCCGCCCTCTGCCACAGCCAGTTCGGCGGGCACGGTAGTGTCAACAGTCTTGGCGCCGAGCGAGCTGGCATTCTCCACTGCCATGGGCCGGATGTCGGCAGCATAGGTGATGGCTCCCAAACGCTTAGCAGTGGCCAGGGCCTGCAGGCCTGCCACGCCCACGCCGATTACCATTACCTTGGCGGGTTTGATCTGACCCACGGCGGTAAACATAGAAGGCACAAAGGTCGTCAGGTGATTGGCGGCCATCAATATGCCCTTATAGCCAGCGCAGGTGGACATGGAGGTGAGGGCGTCCATATTCTGTGCGCGGGAGATGCGAGGTATGCCGTCAAGGGTGATAGCTGTGACGCCCTTAGCCGTGAGCCGGCGCACCATCTCATGGTTAACCGGTGAGGCGGGATGGATAAAGGTGATAAGCACCTGTCCGCTGTGCATCATGTCAACCTCGTGCTTCTGCTGCTGCTCATTGAAGAGCGGCTCCTTAACCTTCAGTATCATCTCAGCGCGATCATATATCTCCTGCGGATCGCTGACCATGGTGGCACCATTGCTGACATAGTCCTCATCATGGAAGAGGGCACCGTCGCCGGCGTGGCACTCTACGAGCACCTCAAAGCCATCCTCTACAAACTTGCCCACTGTTTCGGGCGTTGCTGCTACACGAGCCTCGTCGTGCATGATTTCCTTTGGTATTCCGATAATCATATTGTTAGTTGTTTTAGTTGTTAGTTTTCGGTTTGCAAATATACTATTATTTTTATTCTGCCTAATAATCCCACCCCTTTTTTAGGTGTTTTCGCAAGAAAATGCTCCACGAACCCTCTCCCCTCTCATTTTTTTCTCTGACGCAACCGCCCTTTGGGCGGTTTTTTGTTTCTCCACAGAATAAAAGCATTTTTTTTGCAAAATATTTGCGAAATAATTTGGTTTATATTCTAAACTTGTTTACTTTTGCACCGTGAACCGGACACAAACGGCCGAAATCCGGGCTTTCTGCAGGAGCACGGATGAGGTCAAGAGACTAGGAAACAACAGTAAAAGATCAGAAAAAATGAAACAAAAATGGAAGAAAATAAAAATCTGACAGCCAAGCGCAGTCTGGAGATCATTACTGAACAGATCGAACGGAGTCGCCGTACGATAACGAAGAACCTTTGGTGGTACCTCGTATGGTGGGGCTTATGCGTGGCTATTTTTGCCCTGCTCATTGCTTATCTGTGGAAACATCATGGCGGCCCTGTGTGGAATGCACTGTGGGCTGTGATGTGGATATTCGGCTATCTGGGTGAAAGGTTCATCGGGAGGCGCAAGGAACCCGTGCTCGCAACCATCGTTGAAAAAACCATTGGCCAGGTATGGGGCACATTCGGTGCTTTCATGGGTGTCATTGGGCTCATCCTTGGACTGGTGGGCAGCGGATTGTTGCCACTGACGTTTACGATTTCAGGAGACCACCCCGATGCTCACCTGTACATCAACCTCACCAGCATCATCTCGCTGTGCTTCGGTATCGTTTCAACGATAACAGGCGCCGTCTTGAAGAATCGTGTGGTGCAGATTTGCGGATTCATTGCAGGTCTGGGCGGTTTCTTCTGTGCACTGAAATATCCATGGTCTGAGCAGCTCTATGTGATGGCTGTGGTGTCCGTGATAGGCCTTATCGTGCCGGGACTTGTCATCTATTTACAGAATCAGAAAGAAAAGTAGTTGCCCATGTTCAAGCCATTAGATCCACTGCTGCACTCGGAGCTGCGCCTGGCGGTGATGTCGCTCCTAATCAGCACAGAAGAAGCCGAGTTCCCCTACATCAAGGAACAGACGGGAGCCACGGCGGGCAACCTGAGTGTGCAGATTGACAAGCTGTCTGCGGCGGGATACATCGAGGTGGAAAAAACTTTTAAGGGCAAGAGGCCTTGCACCCTCTGCGGCATAACCCCCGCAGGACTGAAAGCCTTCGAGGAATATGTGGATGCTCTTAAGAGC
>CADAZW010000116.1 GCA_902792555.1 uncultured Bacteroidales bacterium
AGAAATTAGCAGAGCAGTACAAGACCGAGCTGCTCGACAAGGTGTTGCCCTTCTGGCTCAACAATTCGCAAGACCGCGAGATGGGAGGCTATTTCTCCTGCCTCGACCGCGACGGCACCGTTTATGATACCGACAAGTTCGTATGGCTGCAATGCCGCGAGGTGTGGATGTTTGCCAAGCTTTACAATACCGTGGAGAAGCGGCAGGAATGGCTGGATTGCGCCGTGCAGGGTGCCGAGTTCCTCAAGAAATACGGCCATGACGGCAAATATAACTGGTATTTCGCCATCGACCGCGAAGGTCGTCCGCTGGTGGAGCCATACAATATATTCTCCTATACCTTTGCCGTCATCGCCTACGGCCAGCTGAGCATCGCCACCGGCTCGCAGGAGTATGCCGACATCGCCCGCAAGACTTTCGACATCGTCCTCTCCAGGATTGACAACCCCAAGGGACGATGGAGCAAGGCGGCACCCGGAGGCAGGGCACTCAAGACCTTCGACCTGCCGATGATACTGTGCAATGTGGCGCTGGAGATAGAACCGCTCGTCGATCCTGATTTCCTGCAGAAGACCATCGACGACTGCATCCACGAGGTGCTCGATGTGTTCTATCAGCCGCAGATGGGACTTATCGTTGAAGCCCTCGGCAAGGACGGACAGCTCGTTGACTGCCTCGACGGCCGCAAGATGAACCCCGGCCACGCCATTGAGGCGATGTGGTTTATCATGGACCTCGGCAAGCGCCTCAATCGCCCTGAGCTTATCAACAAGGCCGCGGAGATTGCCCTGGCAGAGGTTAAGTACGGTTGGGACGAGAAGTACGGCGGCATCTTCTACTTTATGGATCGCCTCGGCAAGCCGCGCCACGAGCTGGAGTTTGACCAGAAGCTCTGGTGGGTGCATATCGAGACACTCATCTCTATGCTCAAGGGCTACCAGCTCACGGGTAGCAAGGAGTGTCTGGAGTGGTTTCAGCGAATCCACGAATACACCTGGAAGCATTTTGCAGACCCCGAGTACCCGGAATGGTATGGCTACCTCAACCGTCAGGGCGAGGTGCTGCTGCCCCTCAAGGGAGGCAAGTGGAAGGGATGCTTCCATGTGCCCCGCGGACTGATGAACTGCTGGCTCATGTTGGAGGAAATCGCAGCCCGAAAGTAGCACCATCAACTTCTAACTCCCATGATAATTGCAAGAATAGAGGACGGTGCGCGCTACTATGCGCTGCACCCGCTGCTCAAGCCGCTGTTTGAGTATGTGAAGGCCAACAATCTGCTCACTGCTCCTGCAGGGCGCGTCACCCTGCAGGGCGATGACCTCTTCATCAACGTAAACGATTCCACCCTCGTGCCACGCGGGGAGCAGAAGCTGGAGGTGCACCGCCGATATATCGACGTACACTTCCCCCTTAGCTGCGCCGAGGATTTCGGCTGGCGCCATCTCTCCACACTTGGCGAGAGCGATGCCCCCTTTGACGAAGCCAACGACTATGCGCTCTACACCGCTCCCGCCGACAAGTGGCTCACCCTCTGCCCGGGAGAGTTCTGCATAGTATGGCCCGAGGATGCCCATGCCCCAGTGGTGAGGCCTGACGGTGCCGTCGGCTCAGTCATCCGCAAGCTGGTGGCCAAGCTACGTATCTGATAACCCCTAACTCCAAGTCTCTCCCTAACCCTCCCCTCAAGAGGGGGAACCCTGGCGCCAGAGTTCTCCCCTTGAGGGGGAGTTAGAGGGGGCTCTCCCAACTCCCAACTCCTAACTCCCAACTCCTAACTCCTAACTCAAATGACCCTGGACCCGAGAAGTGTGGTGATGGCGGACAGCCTTGAGGGATTGGGCACTGATGCCTACTCTCGCTACTATGTCCTCATATTCTGCATAGGCGGCACAGCACGCTTTATCTTCAATAAAAGCGAGCATTTCATCCGTAAGGGCGATGCCGTTGCCATAGTGGTGGGACAGATGGTTCGTGACGTGACATGGAGCGACGACCTCAAGGTCAAGGTGGCCTATATCAGCCCCGAGCTGATAGCCCTCAGCACACCGTCACAGACAAGTTTCGGCATGAGTGGCTTTGTAAGCCTTTTCCATCACCCCGTGACCCATCTGCTGAAAAGGGAGCAGGAGTCTTGCCTCCGCCAGTTTGTGGAGCTGGAGCGCCGACTGAAGATGACCTATCACCATTTCTACTGGGAGTGTGTGATAATGATTTTGCAGGGATTTTATTACGATATATACAACGTTCAGCAAAGACTCTACGGCGAGGGGATGATGCCGCTGCAGAGCGCCCATATAGTGGGGCGGTTCATCGACATGCTGCACAACGGTGATTACCGGGAATACCGCCAACTGGCCTATTATGCCGACAAGCTGAACATCTCCCCTAAGCACCTGTCGGAGGTGGTGAGAAAGAACACCGGCATCACGGCCAATCACTGGATAAACATGATGGTCAGCCTGGATATCTCCCGTCAGCTGCGCACTTCCTCCTTATCTATCAGCGAGATGGCATATAAGTATCATTTCTCGTCGTTGTCTTATTTCGTCCGCTTTGTGCAGAAGAATCTGGGCGCCACTCCCACTGACATCAGGGGACGGAATCGTGTGCGTTAAGTCGGAAAATCATTGCATAAGAGACAGAATACTCTATTAAAAAATCTTAAATGGAGTAAAAGTGAAAGGAAAACCGCAAAATGTGAAAATGGGCAAAGGTGGAAAATAGGTACTTTTGCAGCGAAAGTTCTATTTTACCATTACAGCCATGAGCAATTTCGAAAAACTTCCACATGGTATTGAGCCAGAGAGCAGAAACAGCATCTTGGAGGAGAGACTGGACAACCTGGCAAAAGAAACCAATTTTTATTTGAAGTCCACCGTCAATATGGACAAGGTGGCCATCAAGCTGGCTACAAACCGCACCTATCTGTCGCGTATGATTAACCAGAGGAAGGGCTGCAGCTTCACCGACTATGTCAACGAACTCCGTCTGGGCAAGGCGTATGAGCTGTTTACCACGCCGGGTTACATGCTCAGCCATGGCATCAGCGACCTGGCTGCCGAAAGCGGCTTTGCGTCAGTAGCTACGTTCCGCCGTGCCTTTGTGAAGAAGTACGACGAGACCCCTCTCTTCTATATCAACAAGAACGGTTACAAGAGGAATAACTGATCAGGCAGACTGACGCCTGACTGAGAGAAAGCGGCGAAGGAGTGCCATCTTTTAGGTGCGCCTTCGTCGCTTTTGTGATGTTTGGGAGTCGTTGGCCGCGGGGAGACCCCCTCTTATCCCCCTAAAGGGGGAGGATTTATCCCTGACGCCAGGGTCCTCCCCTAGGGGAGTTAGAGGGATTTCTTTATATTGCTGTCCGGTAAAAGTTAGTATCATACGCCCCTGGCCCTACGGGCCACCCCCTCTATCTTAGAGGGGGAGCCGTCTCTTTGCCATCAAAAGCAGAACGGCTTGCGGTAAAATGGCATGCAAGCTCCCCCTCTAAGATAGAGGGGGTGGCTGCCGAGCTTGCGAGGCAGACGGGGGCGTATGAGAGTAACTTCTGTTGAGGGACGTATGATTTAATCGCAATACAAGCAACGGCTGCAAAGAAGTAAGCCCTTCCTCTTTATCTGAGTCAAAAAATAAGACAACATGCGCCTTGATGGCGTTGATAAATATTTTTACCGGACAGCAATAATTTCTTTATAGGCAAGTATCTTTAAATGAGTGTAGCTTTAAACTTCTACCTGATGGCTATGTTTGCGAATATAATAGTAATATTTTGTCGGCAAGAGTTTTATTGCTAACTTCGCACCAGCTAATAATATAAACACGGATTTAGCGGTCAGCGGTTAGCGTTTGCCACTTCGTTCTCACCTTCGCTTTTCGCACCCGCGCCTAAAAAGCATCCGCATCCCTGCTTTTTTGAGACGGCGCGACTATGCTGCTACGGTTCGCGACCCCTAACGGGGTTAGCGGTTCCTCCGGACTTGGCTAATTATCAATTGTCATTTAGGTAATCACTTTAAAAGAAGCAGGCAAAAGATGGGAAAAAGATTTTTTCTCGTAATGGTGGCTCTTTTGGCGATGAGCAGTGTCAGGGCGCAGCGGTCCTCTCTCTGTCCGCTACGCATGGTGGAGGCTGACAGTGTGATGCTGTATGATTTCTTCTGGTGCGATGCCGCAAGGTGGGCTGACACCATAGCTGCCGGCAGCGCCAAGGCCTGGCCGTGGCAGCCTTCAGAGCTGGACTCCGTGCAGCTGGCAGCCTGTGTGGCAGAGTGGGAGAGCCAGATCCGCAGTATGAGGTTGCAGGGCACCATGGTTGACTCTGTGACCAGTGCTGATGAAGTCTTGCCGATGCTGCGCGAGAGTGTTGAGCTGGGACTGCAAACCCGCGAGGCGCGCTTTTTCGACGTGGCTGAGAGGATTATGGCAAATCCGGTGATTAGGATGAAGAATTACTATGAGCTGCGGAAAACCTGCCACGGTGACTTGGCGGGGGTGCTGCGATCGGTGGGTAGTTTAGCCTATGCCGCCCAGGCTCATGACGTGTATATAAATATGTTCGTGCGTAGCAATGTCCATGTGGTTAATGACGACATCGACTTCTATATGCAGGTGTTCAACGGCAGTCCTTGGTACAACGACACCAGTATCCGCATCACCAAGGACATGAATCCCATAGAGCAGACGGCCGACACTGTGCTGTCGCGCTACCATCGCCTGATAGTGAGGGAGGAGTCCGGCGCCGACAGTGTAGACATCAATTTCCACATACGCATACCCTCCTGGGTTAACGGCCAGGATATGCTGCCCCGCTATACGGCCAGGGCCAGGAGGCAGCCGGTCGTCATCTTCGTCAACGGCTCAGTGGTGACGCCCCAGATGGAGGACGGCTATGCGGTAATTCGCGGCCGCTGGGCGGTGCAAGACCTTATCACTATCACGATGCCCACTCCCATACTGCGTGTGTCAGACCGCGAGGCTCCCGGCATGGTGGCCTTGCAGCGGGGACCGATAGTGTATAATTCCACCGACACCCACCGCGGCATGGTGTTTGATGCTGCCAGTCCTGTCAGTCATTATTTTGACCATGGCATCAACGCCATAGTGCTCCAGGGCAACATTGAGAACCGCCACGACAAGATAAGGAACGAGTTCGTCCCCTACTATAGGACGGGTCCTCTCAGAATTTTTGAGAAGGTCAAATAGGTTTGGCACACTTCTTGCTATGGTTTTTTCTGCTGCGATGAGTTCGCTGCGAGCATTATAAAAAACTTATAAACCTAAAAACAATAAGCAATGAAACTTAAACCATTAGCAGACAGAGTTCTGATCAGTCCGGCTCCCGCTGAGACCCAGACTGTGGGCGGTATCATCATTCCCGATACTGCAAAGGAGAAGCCCCTGCAGGGCACGGTAATTGCCGCCGGTGAAGGCAAGGAAGACGAGAAGATGATTCTCAAGGCAGGTGACAAGGTTCTCTACGGCAAGTATGCCGGCACCGAGATTGAGTTTGAGGGTGAGAAGTACCTTATCATGCGCCAGAGTGACGTGGTGGCAGTAATTTGTTAAGAAGGAGAAAAGGAGTAAGGAGTAAAGGAGAAAAGGAGTAAGGAGTAAAGGAGTAAGTTATTTAGTCAATGACTAGTTCTTTCAAAGATATCATCGCGTGGCAGAAGGCTCACCAGTTTGTCCTGCTTGTTTACAAGGCAACAGCGTGCTTTCCCGATTGCGAGAAGTTTTCTTTGGTCTCTCAGTTTCAGCGTGCCGCGGTTTCAATACCTGCCAATATTGCAGAGGGATACCGCAAGGATGGTGTGGGAGACAAACTCCGTTTCCTTAACATATCTCAAGGTAGCCTTGAAGAGTGTCGCTATTATATTTTGCTTTCCAAAGACTTGGGATATATCTCCGAAGAAACTTATAATATTCTACAGGAAAACATAGAAGAGACAAGCAAACTACTAAACGCCTATTATACTGCAATACGCAGTAATCATGGAAGATAAAAACGAACAAAAAAACTAACCGGAGTCGAAGTCAGGAGCTGCAGCGAGTAACCAACTTACTCCTAATCTCCTTACTCCTTACTCCTAAAAAACAAAAAACTATGTCAAAAGAAATAAAATATGACGTTAATGCCCGCGAGCTCCTCAAGTCGGGAGCTGATGCGCTGGCCAATGCAGTGAAGGTAACGCTGGGTCCCAAGGGCCGCAACGTAGTTATCGACAAGAAGTTTGGCGCCCCCAAGATCACCAAGGACGGTGTGACCGTGGCCAAGGAGATAGAGCTTGACGACGCCTTTGAGAATGCCGGCGCACAGCTCGTCAAGAGCGTGGCCAGCAAGACAGGCGACGATGCCGGCGACGGCACTACCACAGCCACCGTGCTGGCTCAGGCCATTCTGAGCGAGGGCATGAAGAATGTGGCTGCCGGTGCCAACCCGCTCGATGTGAAGCGCGGTATCGACAAGGCCGTGGCCAAGGTGGTAGAGTCCATCAAGGGCCAGGCCGAGAAGGTGGAGGACAACTATGACAAGATTGAGCAGGTGGCTACCATCTCTGCCAACAACGACCCCGAGATCGGCAAGCTCATTGCCGACGGCATGAGGGCTGTGACCGTCAATGGCGTCATCACCATTGAGGACGGCAAGACCAACGAGACCCACCTCAAGACCGTGGAGGGCATGCAGTTTGACCGCGGCTACCTGTCACCCTACTTCGTTACCGATACCGAGAAGATGGAGTGCGCCATGGAGAAGCCCTACATCCTCATCTACGACAAGAAGATTTCCACCCTCAAGGACTTCCTGCCCATCCTGGAGCCCGCCGTGCAGACTGGCCGTCCGCTCCTCGTGATAGCCGAGGATGTTGACTCCGAGGCCCTTACTACCCTCGTGGTCAACCGTCTGCGCACCCAGCTCAAGATATGCGCCGTCAAGGCTCCCGGCTTCGGCGACCGCCGCAAGGCTATCCTCGAAGATATTGCCATCCTCACTGGCGGTGTAGTCATCAGCGAGGAGAAGGGCCTCAAGCTCGAGCAGGCCACCATCGACATGCTCGGCACCGCCGAGAAGGTGACCGTCAACAAGGACAACACCACCATCGTCAACGGTGCCGGCGACAGCCAGCTCATCAAGGACCGCATCAATCAGATAAAGTCAGAGATAGCCAACACCACCTCCTCCTACGACAAGGAGAAGCTGCAGGAGCGTCTTGCCAAGCTCAGCGGCGGCGTCTGCGTGCTTGAGGTAGGAGCCTCCTCCGAGACCGAGCAGAAGGAGAAGAAGGACCGTTGCGACGACGCCCTGTGCGCCACGCGCGCAGCCATCGAGGAAGGAATCGTCACCGGTGGTGGCGTAGCCTATATCCGCGCACAGGAGGCGCTGGCAGGCCTTGAGGGCGAGAATGCCGACGAGACCACCGGCATCCATATCATCCGTCGTGCCATTGAGGAACCGCTGCGCCAGATATGCCACAACGCAGGTCTGGAGGGAGCAGTGATAGTCAACAAGGTACGCGAGGGCAAGGGCAACTACGGCTTCAATGCCAAGAAGGAGGAGTTTGAGGACCTCCGTGCCGCCGGCGTGGTCGATCCCGCCAAGGTTACCCGCGTAGCCCTGGAGAATGCAGCCTCCGTGGCAGGTATGTTCCTCACCACCGAGTGCGTCATCTGCGACAAGAAGGAGGAGAATCCTCCGATGCCGATGCCCGCAGGCGGAATGGGCGGCGGAATGATGTAGTTGGTAAGGAGTAAAGGAGTAAGGAGTAAGGGAGTAAAGGAGTGACTCTTGGCTCTCGACTCTTGACTCTTGACAGAGCGCGAAGCGCGATAACGAAAACCGAGTCCCCTCTATCCCCCCTCACGGGGAGGCAGAGGGGGCTTTTGTTCTCTTTTCTCTTTTCTCTGTTATCTGACTCAGACAGGAACCCCTGCGGAGCCGGGTTAGGGAGGGGGCTTGGAGTCAGAGGGGCTTCCCTTCCAAAAGAGTGCCGGCAAGAAAAATTAAACAGTGGAGATTAATTTTGGCTGTAAGACTGCGGAGTTATGAAAATAATCCGTATCTTTGCCCAAAGTTAAATCACTGTTTTAATCTTCGGGTAAGGAAGTATCGGAGCAGCGAGTAATCAACTTACTCCTAACTGTTTGAACTTTGAACTTTGAAATTTGAATGCCATAGGCATCGCGAAAAATTGCTCTTGAGCAATGCTCTCTTTGAGAGAGCGGCTCTTTCGCAGTCGGCGAAGCCGGAGCGAAACTTGCAGGAGCCTTTGAGATCAATTCTTCAATTTTTCAAATTTTCCCTTACTCCTTACTCCTAAAAAACAAAAACCAACTGGAGTTGAAGTCAGGAATTGCAGCGAGTAACCAACTTACTCCTAATCTCCTTACTCCTTACTCCTAAAAAATAAGAACCAACTGGAGTTGAAGTCAGGAATTGCAGCGAGTAATCAACTTACTCCTAACCTCCTCACTCATTACTCCAATAATGAATCACTAACACCTAACAACTATGAACAAGAAATTTATTTGCACCGTGTGCGGTTATGTACACGAAGGACCCACCGCCCCCGAGCGCTGCCCCCAGTGCGGCGTGCCCGCAGCCAAGTTTAAGGAGCTGCAGGAAGATGCCGTCAACTATGCTACCGAGCATGAGCTGGGCGTTGCCAAGGGTTGCGACGATGAGATGATCACCGATCTCAATGCCCATTTCAAGGGCGAGTGCAGTGAGGTAGGCATGTATCTGGCCATGTCGCGCCAGGCCGACCGCGAGGGCTATCCCGAGATTGCCGAGGCTTTCAAGCGTTATGCTTTTGAGGAGGCAGAGCACGCTGCCAAGTTTGCCGAGCTGCTGGGCGATGTCGTTTGGGACACAAAGACCAACCTGGAGAAGCGTGCCGCCGCTGAGGCCGGAGCTTGCGAGGACAAGTTCCGCATCGCCAAGCGTGCCAAGGCCCTCAACCTTGATGCCATCCACGATACCGTGCATGAGATGGCCAAGGACGAGGCGCGCCACGGTCAGGGCTTTGCCGGCCTGCTCAAGCGCTACTTCAAGTAAAGAGCTGAATTGGAATTGAAGAACGAATTTGTTTCACGATTGGACAATTTCACGATTTGACTATTTGGCCAAGTCTGGAGGCGACAAAAGATTGAAAGATTGAAAAGTTGTTGCTTCGCTCTCGCGACCACTGACAAAACGCTCGCGACCCCTGTAGGGTTGAAAAATTGAATTTCCATTCTTCTCAAAAGATTGAAAAATTGAATTTCCATTCTTCCATTCTTAAATTCTTCAATTCTAATTATAAATGAAGTATTTGATAGCAGTCATCGCCATTGCGTACGCCACTATGTTGCGGGCGGATGATGCTTTCAGAGAAGATGTAAATGCTGACAATGCGGTCAACAGTGCCGACATTGTCAGCATTTACCATTATATCCTCAGCGGTGAGGGGCTCACCTTCGATGCCGCCGATGTTAACGGCGACGGCAGTGTCAACAGCGCCGACGTGGTCAGCATCTACAATGGCATAGTGAACGGCCGCATGACAGTCAATGATTTCAAGCCCCATTACGAGACAGCCTTTTCCGCCTCCCTGCTTTCCGGCGCTCAGCTGCGTCTGTCTGAGCATTATGTGCGCAAGAACTCCCATATCCATGCTACGATAAGGAAAGCCCTCCTCCCCCCTGAGGGGGAGTTAGAGGGGGCTTTTGAGTCAGAGGGGGCTTCGGGGCTCGGGGGCTCACTTGTCGTAGGCCGTGGTTATGATGCATGGTATGGCGCCTATGTGCAGATAGATGCCGACACCGTGCGCCTCTTCCGTCGCACGGAGACGGAGGAAATCCTTCAGCGTAGCGAGGCTCACTGCCTGAGCCTGACCGACAGCCTCAGCGTCAGCATTGACTGCATAGACACCAAGGCGACCATAGCCCTGAGCGCCGGAGGCCGCACCTACACCTTCACTCATAGCTGGAACGGCGGCGGCGCCCCCTTCCTGCTCAACCAGACCGGCCAGCCTCTGCAGGCCACCATTCTCTATGCCAATCCCGATTTTCTCAGCGATATCTGGCTGCTGGGCGACAGCTACCTCACTACCTCCCCCAACCGCTGGATATATTATTTCGGCCAGCGCGGCTTCGGCCCCTGGCTCGCTGACCACTGCGCAGCCAACGGCGCTGAGAAGGCGCTGCGCGACTTTAAGGCCGCCCTCCGCATGGGCACTCCCCGCTATGCCCTCTGGCTCGTAGGCATCAACGACCGTGGCGACATCGACGCCCCCACCAGCCGCTGGCTTTCCGCCACCAGGGAGTTTATCTCCATCTGCCAGGCTAACGCCATCACCCCCGTGCTGCAGACCATTCCCTGCACATTCATCACCAGCCTCCAGCAGCTCAAGACCCACCGCTACAAGTCCGAGTGGGTACGCTCCAGCGGCTACCGCTATATCGACCTGGCTGCCGCCATAGGTTCAAAGCCCGACGGCACTTGGGCAGAGGGCATGCAGGGCCCCGACGGCATCCACCCCACAGCCGAGGGCGCCAAGGTGATGGCAGAGCAGGTGCTAAAGGATTTTCCCGAAATCGTTAACCAATAACCGTTAACCGTTAACCGTTAACCAATAACCGTTAACCAATAACCGTTAACCGTTAATCGTTTGCCGGCGGATTTCCTTACTTGGCGTGAGGCCGTAATCTGATCGCGCGCAAGTTTGTGCTGAGCCCGTCAAAGCAAAAACTAATCGCGCCGAAACGAAATCTAATCGCGTCGAAGTCAAATCTAATCGCGCCGAAAGTGCCAACTTCCACGCGATTAAAATTTTTGTCTGCGGATTTAGGTGGATTTTTTGTGCGATTAAAATAAGTATCGTCAGTTTTCTTACACTTTATTGGCGTTAGATTAGCTTTTGTGATGCCTTGGTTCAGAGGGATATTGCTATCCGTTTTCGATTTTTTGGCCTGAAAATTAAACAAGCCCATACGAGTGGCAAAAGTTTGCTCGCTGATGTGCATCTTTCTCCGACAAATCGACGTGAGGGAGCGGAAAAAAGGATGAAAACGAGAAAAAAACATAAAGAAATACCTTTGAAGCAGAAAAATGACGTAATTTTGCAAAAATGTTTCTGCTAATAAAGTCTCAGTGCGTGACGGGGGTGTAATGAAAAGCTGCTAACCGGTTACTCGCTGGGTCAACCGTCAAACTATGAGAAAAAATCTATTTTGCCTGAAGATTTCAGCCGTTCTTTTTGTTCTTGCTCTTATGTCACAGTGGGGTAGGGCTGAGATTGTTACTTCCATCGACTCTAAGGCAGCCCTGTTGGCTTTTGCCGCCTCTGTCAATGGCGGTGAAGATTACGGGAATGTCAATGTCTATCTTGCTGCCGATGTTGATTTGAATAATGAGTCGTGGACTCCCATCGGCACCCCCTCCCATCCTTTCAAGGGCCATTTTGAGGGGTGGGGGCATAAGGTCAGCAATCTGACTGTCAATGGTGGTGTCACCGATTATGTGGGGTTGTTCGGCTATGTTGACGGCGGCAGCATCCGCGATTTGGCGGTAGTGTCAGGCGCAGTCAGCGGCGGCAGCTACGTAGGCGGTATCTGCGGCTATGTTATCAACAGTGGTGAGATAAGCAGTTGCTACAGCGAGATCAGTGTCAGCGGCAATCAGTATGTGGGCGGCATCTGCGGCTATTTTAACGGCAGCGAGATAAAGGACTGCTACTCCACAGGAAATGTTACATCTACAGGAACTTTTATAGGCGGCATAGCAGGACAAGTATTTAATGGAGACGTCCGCAGATGCTATTACACTGGTCAAATAGACTATAGCACTTACGAATATTATGGCTCTATAGTCGGA
>CADAZW010000117.1 GCA_902792555.1 uncultured Bacteroidales bacterium
CAATAGCGCGACTTGGATGTAATGGGGGTGCCGTCATCGGTAGTCACATAAACAGTGGGGACCTGGTAGTCACCCGTAGAGTGGTCGGTGGCGAAGTCCACCTGCACCTTGACCTCACGGCCGTAAGGCATGACCTTATAGGTGCCCCCTATGGTGCGGCGCAGTATGGTATAGCCGCGGCGAGCCACGGTGTAGATCACATCCTTGTCGAAGCGCACTCGGGTCCTCTTGCTCTGCTGCAGCGAGTCGCCGATGAAAGCTTGCACATCGTCGTCCAGTTGGAAAGAGGGACGCAGCGTCTTGCCGATGCCCACCACGCTGAGATTTATCAGGCTGTCCTCGTCGAAGACTCCCTGGGCATCCTCGATAATATGATGGTTGAACTTATTGTTGAACTTAAAACTGTTGAATATCGGCATCTCGGGGGCCACCTCGCTGAGCGAGTCAATCTCATAGGCGGCATACTCAAATACTGGGCCGCCATCCTTGGTGGTGATGCGTAGCATCGTAGTACCCTGGCGCAACTGGTCGATATACATACGCGGCACAGCCTCCACCCTGCCGTCGGCACGATAGATATGAAGCACCTTGCCCTCTATGGGCTCCACCTCGCTGACGTCGGGATCAATAGGACCAGGAGGCACCACCGTAGTGTCGGGGGATGTCGTGGCACCCTTTATCACCAAGCCCTGCGAGGCCAAGTATTCACGATGGCGCTCGTCGGTGGAATAGAAGGCAAAAGTGGAGCCTCTGTCAACCCTAAACCAGCAGATGCCGCGCGACGAATAGTCGTTCCAGTAGATGGAGCCCATCAGGAAATGGATGTTGTCGTCACTATTGGCGCTGCCTTTGAGCACGCCGATAGAATAGCCGGGCTTATCGGTAGTGTCGTCATAGTCAATGGCCCATTGCTCATCGTCGAGGTCAGGCTCGCCATCAAATACGCTTACGTCATATTCGGAGGTGGCGGTTGTCTCTGTCAGCTTGGTACTCACGTAGCTGCCGCCTTCCACCATTATCTGCACACCGCTGCCATCCTTGACGAAGAAAAAGCGCTTCTGCGGCTTCTCCACGCTCTGACTAAGCCACTCCATGGGGTCGACATACATCTGCGACCTAACATTCTTGATATAGTAGCAAACGGGGTTTGACATATCGGTGGTCAGCACCACTGGCTGCGCCAGCGGATAGGAGGTCCAGTAGAGCCCCTCCTCATTCTGGCCGCAGATGGTGTTGGCATCCTCCTCAGGGTCATAGGCAAGGCCGTCCTCCCTGACGATGTAGAATCGCTCATTGTTGGCGGGGTTGGTGCCGCTGCTGGCATAGGTGCCCAGCACCCCCGTGCCACTCCTCACGTTGAATCGGTGGGTTTCGCTCGCCACGCTCTCAAAGGTGTAGAGATCATCACCCAGGTCACGAATAGTCCAAAGCGACGAGTCTCCCCTCATCACAGTAGTCATAGTCATATAGCGACGCAGGGGGTTGTCGGAGCGCACTTCATCCCAGGTCATGTATTCGTGTGTCTGGGCATTGCGTATGGCATACTGCCCATCCTTATACTCCTGGATATACCAGTAGCAGTCAGCGGCCAGCGCATCGCTGGTGGTAATGCACACCGGAGTGTTGACGCCATGCAGCATGCCCGGCGCAGCCGAGCTGCCCGCCGTGTTGGCAGCCACGATACGGAATTTGGTCAAGGGGTTGAACGAGAGTCCATCCGCCTTGAGCTGCACGCACGCACACGCGAACATTATTAATAATGTAGAAATGTATCTCGCCGTTTTCATGGATTCACGCAGTTAGCGCGGCGAATTTACTAACATTTTTCCGAATTACAAGCATATTCACCCCAATTAACACCACATTGAGCCAGAAAACGACAAAATAAACGGCCGGAAGTCGTTATGACTCCAGCCGTTTGTTACATAGTCTCAAGCCTCTCCTAGGAGAGGAAGTGAATATAAATGTTCTGAAATAGCAAATAGCGAAAGCGTCTTTACTAAAGTTGACAAGCTGACGAGTTGACGAGTTGTAAAGTTCGAAAGTTGAACTCCCAACTCCTAACTCCTAACTCCTAACTCCTACTTCAGCACGCCCATCTCCTTGCCAATCTTGATGAAGGCAGCGATGCACTTGTCGAGGTGCTCCTTCTCGTGGCCTGCGGACACCTGTACGCGGATACGAGCCTGGCCCTTCGGCACAACGGGATAGTAGAAACCGGTAACGTAGATGCCCTCCTCCTGCAGCTTTGCAGCGAAGTCCTGGCTAAGCTTGGCGTCGTAGAGCATCACAGCGCAGATAGCCGACTGGGTGGGCTTGATGTCGAAGCCGGCAGCCATCATCTTGTCGCGGAAGTAGTTGACATTCTCCACCAGCTTGTCGTGGATGGCGTTGCTCTCCTTGAGCAGGCGGAACATCTCGATGCCTGCGCCCACCAGCGATGGAGCCAGCGAGTTGGAGAACAGGTAGGGACGGCTCCTCTGACGCAGAATGTCGATAATCTCCTTGCGGCCTGTGGTGAAGCCACCCATGGCTCCGCCGAAGGACTTGCCCAGGGTGCCGGTGTAGATATCCACGCGGCCATAGGTGCCGAAGAACTCACTTACGCCGTGACCGGTGGGGCCTACCACGCCGGCGGAGTGGCTCTCGTCAACCATCACCAGAGCGTCATACTTCTCTGCCAGGTCGCAGATCTTGTCCATCGGAGCCACGTTGCCATCCATGGAGAATACGCCGTCGGTGGCAATGATGCGGAAGCGCTGGGCCTGAGCTTCCTGGAGGCACTTCTCCAGCTCGCCCATGTCTGCGTTGGCATAGCGGTAGCGCTTAGCCTTGCAGAGGCGTACACCGTCGATAATGGAGGCATGGTTGAGCGAGTCGGAGATGATGGCATCCTCCTCGGTGAGCAGGGGCTCAAACACACCGCCGTTGGCATCGAAGCAGGCGGCATAGAGGATGGTATCCTCAGTCTTGAAATAGTCGCTGATGGCGGCCTCCAGCTGCTTGTGGATGTCGGCAGTACCGCAGATAAAGCGTACGCTCGACATGCCGAAGCCCCTCTTGTCCATCATATCCTTGGCGGCCTGGATAAGGCGCGGATTATTGGAGAGGCCCAGATAGTTGTTAGCGCAGAAGTTAAGCACTTCCTTACCGGCAACCTGAATAGCTGCCTGCTGCGGGCTCTCGATAAGACGCTCATTCTTGTAGAGTCCGGCTTCCTTAATCTCAGCAATGGTCTGCTGAAGATGCTGTTGCATTTTTCCGTACATAATGATTGTGTGTTTTATTGGTTGTTAGTTATTGGTTATGTGTTCAACGTAATTGCAAAGTTGCGAATTTGTGATGAATAGGCAAAATAATTGGTGCTTTTATTTGCAAAACGTGGCGGAGTGTTAGCAAATTATAGTACTTTTGCAGCGAAACAAATAAAAACATACAATCATAGCCGAAATGAAAAAAGTATTGCTTTTCCTATTGTGCTGCGTAGCCATCGGCGCCAGCAGCGAAATCAACTTCGACCAATATTTTGACGGTCGCACTCTACGCGTGGATTACACCTTTGCCGGCGACTCGGCGCGTCAGGAAATCTTCGTTTCCGAATATGTCAGCCTCCCCACTTGGGCAGGGCGCCGCGTCAACCTCGACACCCTTCTGCTCGAAGGCACTGGCGACATAACCATGCGCTCGGTCGACGACGGCAAGAAAATCTACTGCAACTCATTTAGCACCCATTTCCAGGACTGGAGCGGCACACCTCAGGCCCTCACCCTCAAGTGCGCCTACGAGCACGTGGTGCTCCTGCCCATGCCGCGTAATAAGGTGGAGATAGAGATTCGCCTCTTCGATTTCAAGCAGCGCCCCGTCACCGTGCTGAAGCATCAGTTCGACCCCAAGGACATCATGGTGCGCGACCTCGGCAGCAAGCAGGCTCCCGACAACAGATACCTCGTCAAGTCGGGCACACCTGAAGAGTGCATCGACCTCGCCATACTGGCCGAGGGATACACCAAGGACGAGCTGCCACTCTTCTACCAGGATGCCCAGCGCATGACCGACGAGCTGTTCAAATACGAGCCCTTCAAGTCCAACAAGCACCGCTTCAACGTGCGTGCCGTGGGCGCAGAGTCACAGGAGAGCGGAGTGAGCGAGCCTGCCAAGGGAGTGTGGAAGCAGACGGCCTGCGGCACATTCTTCGACTTCCTCTACATGAAGCGCCTTATCGGAGTGGTCAATCTGCGCAAGGTCAACGATCTCCTCGCAGCAGTGCCCTATGAGCACATCGTTGTGCTGGCCAACAGTTCGGAGTACGGCGGCTGCGGCGTATATAACAG
>CADAZW010000118.1 GCA_902792555.1 uncultured Bacteroidales bacterium
GTGGGCCATGTCACTGCCTTGCTTATCTCAATCACGCTGTTGAAGTCGCCAGGGCTTGAGATAGGAAACCCTGCTTCTATCACGTCCACGCCAAGGGCCTCCAGCTGCTTGGCCACTTGGATTTTCTCCACGGTATTCAGCTGACAGCCAGGCACCTGTTCGCCATCTCTCAGCGTAGTGTCAAAAATATAAAGTCTGTCCATTACATTTATATTTGAAATTTGAAGTTTGAAATTTGAAATTTAGCAAGCCGTTTGACAAGAATTCTTGAATCTCTTAAACTTCTTCCGTGCAAAATTCTCAATTATCAATTATCAATTATCAATTATCAATTTTCAATTCTCATTTCCTACTTGCCTTGAACTCACGGTACTTGCTTCGCAGCTGCTCGTAAGTCTCGGTGTTGAGGAAGAGGATGCGCGAGTCGCCGGGGTTACTCACCAGCGTACGGGGGTTGTTCAGGAAGTGCCTGAAGTTGAATGTCAGTGCGCCTTTCTCCTTTTCCTCGGCAGGTATGGCGGTAAAGTTGAAATCGCCATCGCAGAAGATTATCTCATCGCCCACGAAGTCCGCGTTCTCATCTTCAGTGCGCATCAATGTCGGCACCAGCCAGCCCACCAGCGGCTTCTCTATGTTCCAGTCGCCGCTCTGCACGAGCAGGTACTGACTGCCGTCACGTACTATCAGCGGCACTGCGGTCTTGAAGTATTCGGTGTAGGCTGCGATGAGCATTTCCAGCGACGTCTCCAGCAGTATGTTGGCTTCGTCCATGTTAGTTATGCGCTTGTCTTCGGGAGCAATGCTGTTGTTGTAGAAGGCTTCCTGAATATACGGGAATCCACGAAACGGCTGCATCTGCATTATCATATATGAGTACACCATCTTGGTGCCATTGGTCACGGGGTCGTCGGCGCCCAGCTCTCTCTCGAAGGCATTCATGGCTTTTTCAAAGTATTCGCAGGCCTTTCCGTAGTCGTTTTGCTGTATGTATATCACTCCCAGGGTATAGTGGGTATGCCCCAGCAGGGTGTCCTTGAGCACGGTCTGCGCCTCGGCAATCTTCAGTGCACGCTCGGCATACACCAGTCCGCGCTGCAGGTCTTTCTTGTCACCGAGTTCATCGTTGATGCAGGCCAATGCCGCGTCCAGCTGGGCTTTGCCATCCGTCTGTTTCCCGTCGGCGACCTTCACTTTCGTTTCCATCTCTTTCAGTGCCTCATCTGCTTGGCTTTGTGCCATTGCGGCCACGGAGCAGACCACTGCTGCCAGGATAATGATAATCTTTTTCATCGCTAATATGTTTTTTATTCTTTTATAGGCTCAGGGCACCATGCCCAATTGACTTGCAAAGATACTAAAAAGTTTTATATTTATATAATAATGTAAAGACGAAAAATAAATAGAAGCAAAATAATAGTCATCTATAAGAAAAAAAGCACTATCTTTGCGGCAAACAAATAGATATTTCACGATTTGGCAAACTTACAATTGGACAATTTAGCCAAGTCCGGAGGCTTTTACATTAAACATATAACATATTACACACTATAAGCCATGAAACGCATACTCGCTTTTACACTGCTGCTTATCTCAGCACTCACCATGTCAGCCCAGGGCAGCATGCCCGTATTCACCACTGCCGGTCAAGACACCAGCTGGTATTATATCCAATTTCAGAAGGGCAGCAACGTCCTCTCCGACCCCGGCACCGACGGAGCCAAGCTCATCACTGCCACCAAGTCGGCAGCCGACGGCAAGAAATGGGCGCTGATAGGCACCAAGGACAATTTCCGCCTTGTCAGCCGCCTGGGCGGCCGTGTCATCTACTCCGACAGCCGCTTCTGCTCCAGCAAGACAGCCGACGGCGCCACCTTCCGCCTCGTCAACGGCAGCGGCTGCTGGGAGATACAGCGCACCAACTCCTCTTACTGCATGAATCAGTGGGGAGGCACTGCCACCGGTGTGCAGCTGGGCGAATGGAGCGCCGGCGACGGCAACAACGGCCTCAACTTCGTCATTGCCGAGGCACAGGTGCCCAAGTTCTCCACCGATGAGGACGAGCATTGGTATTTCATCGAGTTTGCGCGCGAAAGCAACACCATCCTCGACCAAGGCTCCGGCACCAACGCCGTCCTCGCCAAGGCCGACCCCGTTGACGGCCAGCTATGGAAGCTCGTAGGCAGCCAGGCCAACTTCCAGCTCATCAGCCGCCTCGGCAACTACGCCACCGTCAGCGGCACCGGCAATGATGCACGTCTCGCCGCCTCCGCTACCCCCTACCCCAGCGGCTACTCACTCGTCCAGACCACCAACGCCACCTATGCCCCCGCATGGGAGATCAAGGCCAACGGCATCACTACCGCCAACTGCATGTTCAATCAGTGGCAGGGCGCCGAGGTGGGCCACCCCGTCGGATTCTGGAGCGCAGGCGATGTCAACGACCCGCTCCACTTCGTCAGCCCCGACGACATGGTATATGACGACTATAAGGTCAGCGGCGTCGCCGCCTTCACCCCCGAGCACCCGCTCACCCTCTGGTATACCCAGCCCGCCACCCTCACCGGCGTAAGCAACAAGTGGATGGAATACTCGCTGCCCATCGGCAACGGCCAGCTCGGCGCCAGCCTCTTCGGCGGCGTAGCGACCGACGAGCTGCAGTTCAACGAAAAGACACTCTGGACCGGCACACCCAACGATATGGGCGGCTACGGACAGTATAAGAACTTCGGCAGCCTGTTCGTCAAGAATCTATCCACCGACTTCAACTACTCCACCGCAGGCAGCGCCACCGACTATGTGCGCTGGCTCGACATCGAAGACGGAGTGGCCGGCGTCGATTTCAAGAGCGCTGCCAGCGCCACAGCTTATGAGCGCCGCTACCTCTCCTCTATGGACTCTAAGGTAGTCGCTGCCCACTACACCGCCGACGGCGACGCCACCCTCGACCTCCTCGTCAGTGTCAAGCCCGGCGACGGCATCAGCGCCTCCACCCCAGCCTACTCCGGCGACTGCGGCTCCTTCGGCGGCAAGCTTGCCACCGTCACCTACAACGCCACCTTCAAGGTCATCGGCGGTGAGGGAGCCACCATCGAGGCCACCGCTGAGGGAGTGCGCGTCAGCGGCACCAAGGAGGTCACCATCCTCCTCTCTGCCCTCACCGACTACGACGACACCAACGCCTCCTGCAAGGGAGCCTACGCCGACGTGGCAGCCGAGTCGCAGAGCCGCCTCGCTGCGGCAGCCGACAAAGGATGGGCCGCCCTGCTCAGCGACCATCAGACTGCATTCCGCAGCTATATGGGCCGCGTCACCCTGCAGCTCGGCGATGCAGCCAGCAGCCTGCCCACCAATGAGCTCATCGACCGCTACAATTCCGCTGCCAACTCCACAGGCCGCGAGCCCGCCACACTATTCCTCGAGCAGCTCTACTTCGCCTACGGACGCTACCTCGAGATAAGCAGCTCGCTCGGCATCAATGTGCCCAACAACCTGCAGGGCATCTGGAACAACCTCAGCCAGGCACCCTGGAACAGCGACATCCACTCCAACATCAACATCCAGATGAACTACTGGCCCGCCGAGCCCACCAACCTCAGCGAGACACACCTGCCATTCCTCAACTACATCATCAATATGGCCGGCCGCGCCAACTGGAAGCGCGCCGCCACCACCTACGGCCGTGTCAGCAACGGCTGGACATGCTTCACCGAGAACAACATCTTCGGCGGCATGAGCACCTGGGGCAACAACTACTTCGTTGCCAACGTATGGTACTGCTCCCACCTCTGGCAGCACTACCTCTACACCCTCGACCGCGACTTCCTCCTGCGCGCCTTCCCCGCCATGTATAGCGCAGCCCAGTTCTGGATGGAGCGCATGATCAACGACCGCGGCTACAGCTCCCTCAGCATCCAGCCCGACGGCACCTATGTCGCCCCCAACGAATACTCGCCTGAGCAAGACGCCCACAACTCCGAGGACGGCACCGCCCATGCCCAGCAGCTCATCTACAGCCACCTCAAGGCAGTCAGGGAGGCCATCGACATACTCGGCGGAGAGGCACAGGTAACCGAGCAGGAGATAGCCAGACTCGACACCTATCTCGAGAAGACCGACCAAGGACTCCACACCGAGACCTACACCGCCAACACAGCCAAGAACAGCCAGTGGACCAATCCGCGCAACGGCGTCAAGAAGGGCGACATCATCCTCCGCGAGTGGAA
>CADAZW010000119.1 GCA_902792555.1 uncultured Bacteroidales bacterium
TTTAGTCCTGTGGAAATCAAAACTAAAAGCCTTGAAACGAAATCTAAAAGCCTTGAAACGAAATCTAATCCCGTGGAAAACGCCAGCTCCACGGGATTAGAATTTTTCTTCACGGGATTAGTTTATTTTTCCACGGGATTAAAACTTTATTGAACGGGATTATATTAAACTTAGGCAATGATCACGCAAAAGACTCGGAATAAAAGTCTTATGTCTATTCTAATCAACGCTGCTATGCAATAAACATACAAATAACGCAGTCAGAATTGGATGCATTATGAGTAATCTGTGCCAACATCTATATCATTACCTAAAAATAATAACCTGCAGAAGCTATCTCCGCGGGGCAAACACCTTTCTTCCGTTGCTGATGTATATGCCGCCATCGGGTGGCGTGTTGAGTCGCTGGCCGGAAAGGTTATAGATTTCTGCGGACTTGTTGCCCGTCACGGTGACGGCACACTCGCTTATGGCATCGGGACTCTCGGCAAAAGAATTAATTAACTCGCGACTGAGCACGACATAGTTGATAGCATAGCAGTCCATCTTGTCCTGATTGCCAAGGCTCCCGTCCTCAAAAATGATGGCGAGATCTCCGTCGGGCAGACGCTGCATGGAGCTGTAGGCGGCATAACCGGGCTGCAGCTGGATGATTTCGCGCCAACTCTGCCCTTGGTCGAGACTCATGTAGAGGCGCAAGTCGCGTCGGTAGGTCTGAAAGGTCTTGACTATAGTATGGAGCATGACATCGAGGGCTCCTGCGCCGTCGGTGATGCGACTATAGTAGAGAATATCGGCATTGCATCCGTTAGCGTTGAGATCGGGCCACTGCTTTTTTGCTCCCCAGTTTCTGATGCCCGTTCCTGAGGCGTCGCCGGTAGTGCGGGCATAGGCACGATTGGCCATAGAGTTCCATCCGCCCTGCCTTACCGAGAGCAACAGACTGTTATCGTTCATTATCTCTAATTTTGATTCGTCTGCTGAGGCGCACGCCATACGGGGTGCGATAATCCATGTGGGTGTGGCGGTGTCGGCGTTGTCAGAATAGAGGATGTATTCGTTGGTAGTGCCTCCCACGGTGGCATTAAGTGCAAACGCCACGCGCCCGTTACTGAATGTGACTCCCTTGCCGGAAGAGGTGAATGCGGATGTGATGGTGAGACCACTCTTATTGATGGCGGAGTATATATCGGTGGGGGCTGACCATGTGAGACCGTTGTCTGTGCTTTCTGAGTATGCCATATGGAGCATGCCAGCAGGGAAAGACTTGTTGCCTGCAGCCATGAGGCAGATGAGTTTGCCGCCAAGGGTGCGCACGACTGCGGGATCGCCGTATCCGCAAGCGGCAGCCGAAGTACCATCGCCTGCTGCTATGACGCGCGGTTCGTCCCATGTGGCTCCGCCATCAACACTTTTGCGCATGACTACATCTATTTTATGATTGCCGGCAGCTCCGCTGGCCACCTTGCCGAGATCCTGGGTGTTGTCGTAGCGGTCGTCGGCGAAAGCGGCTATTCCACCATCGGCTGTATTGATTATGGTTGGTATGCGGTAGTATTTCGCGTTGCTCTGCGATGCGGTCCACAAAAATTGCTGACGCTTGCAAATGTGCATGACTCCGTCAGGATTGCCCTTGGCGGTAAGGTCGCAGCTGACGTCGCCTGCAGCCCCTACGTAGCTTATCGAGTGGATGGCGGCATCCACGGCAGCCCACTCGTCGGCATCAGCTTTGATGTCGGCGGTTATCCACAGGTATTTGCCCTCGTTTGCCGCTAACGCCACAGCGTCAAGGTCTATGGCAACGCTACCCTCTTCGGGTACGGATTCGCCTAACTTCTGAGGATTGGCTCCGGCAGCATGTATCTGGTCAATATCGGTTGCATAAACGGCTACCCTGTCAAGCTGGTCGGCTCCTGTGAGTGCTATATTGACGCTATTGAGGGTGCAGTCGGCGAAAGGGGTGAGCCGCAGACGCAACAATGCCTGCATATGGTTGCCGCGTCCAGTAGTCTGATGGGCCTGGCATACGCTGACTTCGTTGGCGGTGAAACTGATGTTGGTGGCATCGCTGAAGGTAACGGGATAGAATGCCCAGTCGTTGTTGCCACCCGTTGTGGTGGGCGCACTGTTTGCCCACCCCACAACTGTTGCCTTACTGTCGCCGAGACTGAGGTCGTTGGCGTCGAGTACAATGCCCTCGGCGGACTGCACATAGTAATGGCCGGCAGTATTATTTATCTTACCGATAGTCAAGGGCTCTACGGCCTTTGCCGTGACCGGCACATTGACGGATTTCTGTATCTTTCCGAAATAATTTCCAAAACCGGTCTGCAGATAGTATTTGCCGTCGGGTGCCGTAACGAGGCGTACAAGGTATCGGGCATTACTGACAGCAAGCCCGGCAGGGACGGTGGCGGTATTGTAGAGAGTATGGCTGCTGGGGTTTTCGTAAAGGTAGCCGTGGTTTGCTCCACGGTCAAACATCACATACCACCAGTCGGTATGAAGTGTGGAGGCGGCATCGGCGGCCATCTGCATCATCATTCCCTCCAATTCATCGAGGGCTTTGTCAGAGAGGGCAAGCGGTATGTCGTCCTGAGAGACTTCTTCAATAGTATATTTACAGCCTGTGTCTGTGGTGTTGGTGCCTCCGCCCCAGTTGTATATTTTGTAACCGCCGGAGAGAGCCGAACTGCCGAGGTTAGTTTGGTTTATCTCGCAATTGTTGAGTTCCGACGTTATAATAAGGTAAGGGATTGCATCGGCGGCCTTAATCGTCCAGCCTTTCTCTGGTGACGACGAGCGGGTGTATAGCACTGTATTGTTGCCGCTGGCCGGCGACAGGTAGCTGCCATTGGTAGCATTGACGATATCAAGAGTGCCATCAGCGCGCTCCACAAACTTCCAATAGGATGCGGCTACTGGCGTAGAGGTACCGGCCATCTCGCCATCTGCACCCGTAGAGGTGGCGTAACGGTTACCGCGCAGTGGCGTGCAGAGGGTGTAGTAATGATTGTCGCCGCCCTTGCTGGTAGCGGGCATGGAGCGTTGCTGTGTGGCGAGGGCGGACTTGAATGTGTCAAAGGCTGACTGGAGTGCCGCACTCTGCTGCTCACGCTGCTCAGCGGTCAGCGTCGTCTGCATGGTGACCTCCACTTCTGCGACCTTAGCCATCAGGCTCTCAGCGGCAGCGGGGCTATAGTAACCCGGCGATTCCCCGCACTGGCTATTGACATATTGGCGAATGCTACTGATGAGTTCGGCCACACTCTCCACATTAGGGTCGGTTGACTTGATGGGGGAATAGATGAGGCCGTCAAGGGCTTCCTTTCCGTCCTCGTCGGTGAGCACAAAGGTGAACATCCATTTGTTGAGGCGCACGCCATTTGCACTGACGTAGGGAAGTTTGACAAACACCTTGTTCCATCCCTCTTTCAGCTGCACACTGACGGGCGGACGGGCAGAAAAGTTTTCATTGCCCAAATCCACTTCACTATTGATTGTCCTGCCTGTGTTAGTCCAGACTGGCGGAATTATCTCCTGATCGTTGAGCCAGATGCGCGAGCCCTTGCGGTCCCATTTGCCGGCATCGGGAGCGCGGTCGTTCTCTGAGCGGCCGTAATTCTGAAACTCTATGAGTGCACCTGCCTGCTGGTCGGTTGGCGACCAAACGTATGTCCATGCATAGGCAGTGGTGTTGAGTTGCGGATTGTCAAAGTAGGCAGGCACGGTGGTACCCCAGGTGTGGCGCAGATAGATACCTGCTCCTGTAGCTGAGCCGACGGCATAGGTCTTGCCTTTATATGTATAGGTGGCAGGCAGGATATCATCAGTCAACTGCTCTGGCGGAAATACGGCATCAGCGTTGCCGTCATTGGGGAAGGGGTCGCTGATACGCCACTTTACGTTGGTCTGTCTTACATAGGGCACAGGCTCCGCGTCGAGCCACAGCTTTTTGTAATAGAGGAAACGGCGTTCCCAATCGGCAAACTCGTCAAATTCTTCGCCGCTGTTAGGAAGAGTGGTGCCACCTGTCTCTATATATTCCCTGCCACCGCCAATCCAACCACGCTCGGCTGTAGCGAGAGCGTTGGCGTAAAGGTTGTTCTGGGCAATGATGTCCGTCTCGGTAGGAGTCTTACGGTCATTCCAAAGGGCGGTAATGGCTCCGGCAAGCTCACTGCTTCCCTGCGAAGCATAGTAGATATTGCTCTT
>CADAZW010000120.1:0-549 GCA_902792555.1 uncultured Bacteroidales bacterium
CAGGATGTGTACAGCGTGATGAACTGCTGGGGCGCCAACCACGGTGCCATCGCCTACGGTCATATTGGTGCCGACCTCATCACGCTGTGCTCCATCCTCCGTATCCCTGTTTGCATGCACAATGTTGCCGATGCCGACATCTTCCGTCCTGCCGCCTGGAATGCCTTTGGCATGGATAAGGAAGGCGCCGACTACCGTGCCTGCCAGAATTTCGGGCCGTTGTATTGAGCCCCTCCTCACTCCCCCTTGTAGGGGGAGGGTGGTTACCTATGCAACCTGAAACTAATTCCTTATTTATATTATATGGAAGCATCCAGTCAAATACATTCTACTCCCCTCCCTATAAGGGAGGGGCAGGGGGGAGGGTCTGCTTTAGTCCCCAGGAAATACCTTCTCACCTTCATCCTCATCACCTCGCTGTTCGCCCTGTGGGGCTTTGCCAACGACATCACGAACCCGATGGTGGCGGCGTTCCAGACGCTGATGGAGATCTCGGCAGCGAAGGCTTCGATGGTGCAGTTTGCGTTCTATGGCGGCTATGCCACGATG
>CADAZW010000120.1:557-4715 GCA_902792555.1 uncultured Bacteroidales bacterium
TCATCCGCAAGTACTCCTACAAGGTCGGTGTGCTCATCGGCCTCGGACTCTATGCCGTGGGCACCTTCCTGTTTATCCCCGCCGCACAGTTTCAGGAGTTTGCCTTCTTCTGCGTGTCGCTGTACATCCTCACCTTCGGTCTGGCCTTTCTTGAGACCAGCGCCAACCCCTTCATCCTCTCGTTGGGTGACAAGAGCAACTCCACACGTCGCCTGAACCTGGCGCAGGCCTTCAACCCTGTCGGTTCCCTGTCGGGTATGGCTATCGCCTCGTTCATCGTGCTGCCCAACCTCATCTCCGACAAGCGCGATGCTGCCGGGCAGGTCATCTTCCATGGATTGAGTGAGGCTGAGAAGGCTGATATCCGTCTGCATGACCTCGCCGTCATCCGCGATCCCTACGTTGCCATCGGCCTTGTGGTCCTCGTGATGTTCGTCATCATCGCCCTCACCAAGATGCCTTCGCTCAAAGGAGAGAACGATGCGACCACCAGTGCCCGCACTACGCTCTCCCGTCTCTGGCACAACAAGATCTACCGCAATGGCGTGCTGGCGCAGGTGCTCTATGTCGCTGCTCAAATCATGGTGTGGACCTTCATCATCCAGTACGCCGATCACCTGGGTATCGACAAGGCGACAGCCCAGCGGTGGAACATCTTGGCGATGTCGCTATCATTGACGGGCCGTTTCGTTGGCACTTACATTATGAAATGGATTAACCAGCGCCGCTTGCTGATGATTTTCGGCATTGGCGCTTCGATCTGCACGCTCGGTGCCATCTGCATCGAAGGCATGTTGGGCCTGTACTCGTTGGTGTGCATCAGCCTCTTCATGTCCATCATGTTCCCCAGCATCTATGGCATCGCCCTTGAGAACGTGCGCAGCGAGGACACCTCCCTCGGGGCTGCCTTCCTCGTGATGGCCATCGTGGGTGGAGCCTTGATGCCTCCGTTGCAGGGACATCTCATCGACCAGCAGGTCATCTTCGGCTGGCCTGCCGTCAACTTCTCCTTTATCCTCCCCTTCATCTGCTTCATCTTCATCACCATCTACGGCTACCGGACTTTTAAGCAGACCCACCCCTCACCCTCCCTTTAAGGGAGGGGGTAGTCACCTAACCAGACCCCATAACCTAAAAAACATGTTAAATAGTTAATTTTCAAATACAATCGTGAAAGCATTACAGATTACTGACACAAAACAGCTCGAGGTCATCGAGCTTTCTGCGCCGCAGCCCGCCGCAGGCGAGGTGCTGCTGCGCATCAATTATGTAGGCTTCTGTGGCTCGGACCTCAATACGTTCCGTGGCCGCAATGCGTTGGCGCTGAAGCCCGTCATCCCTGGGCATGAGATCAGTGCTACCGTTGAAAGGGTGGGAGAGGGCGTGCCGGCTAAGTTCCAGACGGGACAGGTCGTGACCGTAGATCCCTATACCGCTTGCGGTAACTGCCCCAGCTGCCGCCGTCGCCGTTTTAATGCCTGTCAGCACAACGAGACGCTGGGCGTGCAGCGCCACGGTGCGATGCGTGAGTTTATCAGCGTGCCTTGGCAGAAGGTGATTCCGGCCGAGGGCCTGGCACCTCAGGACGTGGCGCTGATAGAGCCGATGAGTGTGGGCTTCCACGCCGTAGATCGCGGACAGGTGACGGACAGCGACACGGTGTTGGTGATCGGTTGCGGCATGATTGGTGTGGGTGCCATCGTGCGTGCCAGTCTGCGTGGTGCCACCGTGATAGCGATGGATCTCGATGATGAGAAGCTGGCGCTGGCACGTGAGCTTGGCGCAGCAGCCACTGTGAATAGCGGCACCGAGGATGTTCACGCCCGTCTGCAGGAGCTGACCGATGGTGCTGGTCCGGACGTGGTCATCGAAGCAGTAGGCGCAACCCCTACTTACAACTGCGCCGTCAACGAGGTGGCTTTCACGGGACGTATCGTGTGCATCGGTTATGCCCCTGGCGATGTGCCTCTGCCCACTCGTTTCTTTGTGCAGAAGGAATTGGACATACGAGGCTCACGCAACGCCCTGCCCGATGACTTCCGCGCCGTCATCCGCTATCTGCTTCGCGGCACTTGTCCTACTGCGCGCCTCATCTCAGGCATCGTGAAGTCCGAAGAGGCTGCTCAGGCCATGGCAGACTGGGATGTCGCACCAGGTAAAGTGTTCCGCATTTTAGTGAGATTCTAATTGTCGTAATAACGTAATAACGAAAGAAAATGCAAGAACTCAACAGCACCACCGCTTTTAAGGTACAGCGCCCTGAGCGCATTATACAATTTGGCGAGGGCAACTTCCTTCGCGCTTTCATAGATTGGATTGTTTGGCAGATGGATAAGAAAACAGATTTCGATGCCTCTGTCGTCATCGTGCAACCCATAGCACAGGGTATGGCTGAGCGCCTGCAAGCACAGGACTGCCTCTATCACGTGAATCTGCAGGGTCTCATCGACGGTCAGGCCGTGAACTCCTTTGAACTCATTGACAGCGTCAGCCGCACGGTGAATCCCTATGTCGACCATGCTGCTTTCTTGGCACTGGCCGCGCAACCCGATGTGCGCTTTGTCATCTCCAACACCACCGAGGCCGGTATTGCCTTCGACCCCGCTTGTCGGCTGAACGATGCGCCGCCGGCCTCTTATCCCGGCAAGCTCACACAGCTGCTCTACCACCGCTTCCGTGCTTTCAACGGCGACCCCGCCAAAGGACTTATCATCATGCCTTGCGAACTCATCTTCCAAAACGGTCATCACCTTGTGGATTGCATCCGCAAGTATATCGAGCTGTGGAAGGAAGACCTCGGGGCAGACTTCGAGGCGTTCCGCCAATGGTTTGAGCAGTCGTGTTATGTCTGCGCTACGCTGGTGGATCGCATCGTCCCGGGCTTCCCCCGCAAGGACATCGATGCCATCCAGCAGAAAGTAGGGTATTCCGACCAGATGGTCGTTCAGGCTGAGGCTTTCCACCTCTGGGTGATTGAGACCGCTGCCAATCTGCCTATCGAACAGCTGGCACGCGAGTTCCCTGCCGATAAGGCTGGTTTGCATGTCATCTTCACCCATGATGAGTCGCCCTACCACGAGCGCAAGGTGACGTTGCTCAATGGTCCGCACACAGTCCTCTCCCCTGTCGCCTTCCTGGCAGG
Source organism: uncultured Bacteroidales bacterium (assembly GCA_902792555.1). GTDB lineage: Bacteria > Bacteroidota > Bacteroidia > Bacteroidales > Bacteroidaceae > UBA6382. The sequence continues at coordinate 3,700 of CADAZW010000120.1, forward strand.
AGTGAACATTGTGCGCGATGCCTGCCAGCATGAGATCATCGGGCCCTTCATTCGCGGTGTGATGTACGAGGAACTGCTGCCGACGTTGAATCTCCCTGAGGATGAGTTGCACCACTTCGCAGACGACGTGATGGAGCGCTTCTGCAACCCCTTTGTGGATCACCAGCTCACCAGCATCATGCTCAACAGTCTGCCTAAGTTCCAGACACGTGACCTGCCAGGCTTGAAGATCTACCTCGAGCGCAAGGGCACACTGCCGAAGGGCATCGTCCTCGGCCTCGCCGCCATCTGTGTATATTATAAAGGTGGTCAGCGCGCCGACGGCACCCCCATCCAGCCCAACGATGATCCCCGTATCATGCAGTTGCTCACGGACCTGTGGGCAATGGGTGATGTGCGTCAAGTTGCCGAGGGTGTTCTCGCTGCACAGGACCTCATCTGGCACGAGCATGGTGACCTCAACACCATCCCCGGCCTCACCGACCTCCTCACAGAGAGCATCCAGAGCATTCTGGATTGCGGGATGATGGAGACGGTGAGGAAATTGAAAGATTGAGAGATTGAAGAGTTTCGATAGTTCGAATTTGTTCACACGTTAATTGGTTAATCCTTTGAAGCAGTTCCTTCAAATCCATCCTGCCGACACAGTGGCTGTGGCCCTGCAGGATCTTTCTGGCATCCCCGCAGGCCATAAGTTTGCCCTTCGCGACATTGCAGAGGGTGAGGATGTTATCAAGTATGGCAATCCCATCGGTCATGCCACGCGCCTTATCCGCAAAGGTGAGCTGGTGGATCACCACAATATCGCCACCAATCTCAGTGGGACGATAGATTACGGAGGAGTGAAAAATGAAAGAATGAACAATGAACAATTCAATCATTCTTCACATTTCACTTTTAATGGTTACCCCCGTCCCGACGGTCAGGTTGGTATCCGCAATGACATCTGGGTGATCCCCACCGTAGGTTGTGTCAATGGGATCTGTAAGCAGATTGTGGAAAGGGCAGAAAAGGCC
>CADAZW010000121.1 GCA_902792555.1 uncultured Bacteroidales bacterium
ACCTGAAGGACAAGAATCTGACCGCAATAAGGAAACAGAAGATCTCTGCCGAGCTGGCTAAGCAGCTCAATGCCGCCCGCTGGCGCTCCGATGAAGAGGTGCTAAAGGTTAGGCGCGCCTACACACAGAAGTTTGCCACCGTTCTGTCGCCGCAGCAGGTTTACTACGTGTTTTCCTTCGCCAATGACTCAAAGAGTAAGCGTCAGGGCAAATAGCCGTTAACAGGTGACGTTGGCATACAATCCTGTGCCGCCGGAAACTCGGCGTTAGGGTTATGTAGTGCCCCAATTGGGATGCTTTGCTAAAGTCGCACACGCTGTAACGTATGCGACTTTTTTTTGTTGCCACAGGCACTTTATAGTAAAAATTCGGTAATGACCAAATTTTAATAGTAAAAAGTGTTGTTTATGCAAACTTTGCCCCAAAAAGCAACGGGATTGCGTAAAAAAACGCTAAATTTGCACCTGATTTTTAGTTTTATAATCATGAAAAGAATAGCAAAACCAAATGACTGTGTTTTCCAGGCAAGCTGGGAGGTATGCAACAAGGTAGGCGGCATCTACACCGTTCTCTCCACCCAGGCAAAGGCTCTGGAAGGTATTTACAAAGATGATCTTATCTATATAGGTCCCGACCTGTATGAGAAGAAAAACGATAATCCCCTCTTCACTCCCGACTCCAAGCTGTTTCCCACGCTGGCTCGCCAGCTGAAGAAGCAGGGCATACCCACCAGGTTCGGCCGTTGGAATATCCCCGGTAATCCCGTGGTAGCGCTTGTTGATTTCAAGTCAATCCGCGAAGAGAAGAACCAGATTTATACAGAGATGTGGAATGACTTTGGTGTTGACTCGCTCAACGCCTACGGTGATTATGACGATGCTTGCCTTTTTGCATGGCAGGCAGGTCGCATGGCCTCCGTGGCCTATCGCTATTTCTGCAAGCAGCAGAAGCGCGAGCTCAGTGCCGTCTTCCAGGCTCATGAGTGGATGAGCGCCTTTGGCCTGCTCTATATCAAGAAGAATGAACCGAAGATGTCCACCGTCTTCACCACCCATGCCACGAGCGTCGGCCGTTCTATTACCGTCAACAATAAGCAGCTCTATGCCTATTTCTCCGGTTACAACGGCGACCAGATGGCTGCTGAGCTCAATATGCAGTCCAAACACAGCGCAGAGAAGGCAGCTGCACAGCAGGCCGACTGCATGACCACCGTGTCAGAGCTCACCAATAGGGAGTGCAGCCAGTTCCTTGGGCGTGAGGCAGACATCCTGTTGCCCAACGGCTTTGACACTGCTTTCACCTATAAGGGAGCGCAGCTGCAGACCGTGCGCCGCCGTGCCCGCAAGGCTATGATCAATGCCTACAATGCTTTGGCAGCCGCCAACCTCAGCGACAACACTCTGATAGTTTGCACCAGCGGACGCAATGACTTCCGCTGCAAGGGCTTCGACCTTTTTGTCGATTCCATCAAGAAGGTGCAGGAAAGCAGCGAGTTGGAGCGTGATGTGCTGGCCGTGATAGCCGTGCCTTGCTGGAAGAAGCAGCCGCGCCAGGACCTCGTTGACCGTCTTGCCCTCAAGCCGGCCATCAAGCTGATGGACGCCACTGGAATGGAGCAGCTCCCCTACCCCTTCATCACCCACGAGCTCTATAATTTCAACGAAGAGCGTATCGTCCAGTCTATAATGGGCAGCGGATTCCGCTTTGGCGCAGACGAGAAGGTCCATCTCCTCTTCATACCCACCTATCTCGACGGCAACGACGGCGTTTTCAATATGCCTTACTATGATTTGCTGACAGGCTGCGATTACTGCATCTATCCCTCCTACTATGAGCCGTGGGGCTACACTCCGCTTGAGAGCATCTCCTTTGGCATACCCTGCCTCACCACCACCCTCAGCGGCTTCGGCCAGTGGGTGCAGCAGGAGGTCGGCCATCTGCCTCTCCTCTCCGACGGCGTGGCAGTCGTTCCTCGCGACGACAACAACTATTGGCAGTGTGTCAACGAGATAGCCACATCCATCATAGGCATGGCCCTCTTGCAGCAAAGCGACTGGCATCAGTTTGCTGACGCCGCCGCCGCCCTGTCGAAGAAGGCTTTGTGGAAGGACTTCGTCAAGAACTATCTCCGCGCCTATACACTGGCTATGAAGAACAATACGAAATAATACCAATACATTATATTATATAGTACTATGAACGTAAAAGTCAGCAATGTAAACACCCCGAGCTGGAAGACCCTCACCGTGCAGGCCAAGATACCCGCAGGCCTCAGCAAGCTGGAGGAAATGGCAAACAACCTCTGGTGGACATGGAACACTGAAGCCTACAATCTTTTCCACAGCATCAATGAGAAGCTCTTCAGCGAGAAGAAGCATAATGCCATCGAGGTGCTCGGTGCCCTGAGCTACGATGAGCTCCTTGCCCTCTCCAAGGATAAGAAGTTCACCGCCCGCATGGATAGCGTCTACGACAAGTTCCGCAGCTACATCAATGCCAAGCCCGACAGCAGCCGTCCCTCAGTGGCATACTTCTGCATGGAGTACGGCCTCGTCCACTTCCTCAAGATTTACAGCGGCGGTCTCGGCATCCTGGCAGGTGACTATATGAAGCAAGCCTCCGACAGCAATGTCGATATGGTGGGCATAGGCCTGCTCTATCGTTTCGGCTATTTCACCCAGGAGCTCGCTGTCGACGGCACCCAGATAGCCAACTATGAGCCCCAGGATTTCGACCAGCTTCCATACCAGAAGGTGCTCGACCAGGACGGCAAGCAGCTCGTTATCGGTGTGCCCTTCCCCTATGCTACCGTCTATGCCAATGTGTGGAAGGTCAATGTAGGCCGTGTGAGCCTCTACTTGCTCGACACCGACAATCCGCTCAACTCTGAATACGACCGCAATATCACCCACACCCTTTATGGCGGTGACTGGGAGAACCGCATGAAGCAGGAGTACCTGCTCGGCATCGGTGGCATGCAGCTGCTCAACCAGCTCGGCATCAAGCGCGATGTCTATCACTGCAATGAGGGCCATGCCGCTCTGTGCAACCTCTATCGCCTTGAGGAGTATGTGAAGGAGGGCCTCAGCTTCAATCAGGCATTGGAGCTCGTCAGGGCCTCGTCGCTCTACACCGTCCACACCCCCGTGCCTGCCGGCCATGACTATTACGACGAGTCCATGGCAATGAAGTACCTCGGCAGCTATGCCGAGCGTCTGGGCATCACATGGGACGACCTCATCGGCCTTGGCCGCAACAATCCCGAGGACAAGGGCGAGCGCTTCTGCATGTCAATCTTCGCCTGCAAGACCTGCCAGGAGGTCAACGGCGTGTCCAAGCTCCACGGCACCGTCAGCCAGCAGATGTTCAACAATATCTGGCGCGGCTACTTCCCCTCTGAGAACCACGTAGGTTACGTCACCAACGGCGTACACCTCCCCACCTGGGCAGCCCATGAGTGGAAGGCCCTCTATGAGAAATATTTCGGAGCCGACTTCTATGCCGACCAGAGCAACGCCAAGATCTGGGAGAAGATCTACGAGGTGCCCGATGAGGAAATCTGGCAGACACGCGTCTATCTCAAGACCAAGCTCATCGAGTATATTCGCGAGCGTTTCCGCAAGACATGGCTCAAGAATCAGGGCGACCCCTCGCGAGTAGTCTCCCTCCTCGACAAGATTAACCCCAATGCCCTGCTTGTAGGCTTCGGCCGTCGCTTCGCCACCTATAAGCGCGCCCACCTGCTCTTCACCGACCTCGACCGTCTTCGCAAGATAGTCAACAATGAGGAGTACCCCGTGCAGTTCATCTATACCGGCAAGGCCCATCCCGCCGACGGCGCAGGCCAGGGCCTTATCAAGCGCATCTACGATATCAGCCAGTCGCCCGAGTTCCTCGGCAAGATAATCTTCCTCGAGAACTACGACATGCAGCTTAGCCTTCGCCTCATCAGCGGCGTCGATATCTGGATGAACACCCCCACCCGTCCCCTCGAGGCCAGCGGCACCAGCGGCGAGAAGGCCCTCATGAACGGCCTGCTCAACCTCAGCGTGCTCGACGGATGGTGGCTCGAAGGCTACCGTGAGGA
>CADAZW010000122.1 GCA_902792555.1 uncultured Bacteroidales bacterium
GCTCCCTGTATTGCCTACGTCAGCTGGGTCATCAAGTCGCTTGACCCCAACGCCAATATAGTGGTCAGCCCCAGCGACCATGCAGTGACCGATGTGCAGAAGTTTCGCCGGGCCATTGCGGAGTGCCTTGAGTTTACCGCTCAGAGTGATGCCATAGTAACCCTAGGCATGCAGCCCGACCGGCCTGAGACGGGCTACGGATATATAGAGGCAGACCTCAGCTATGCCACTCTCACCAACAAGAATATCTTCCGCGTTGACTCCTTCAAGGAGAAGCCCACCCTGGAAGTGGCGCAGCAGTATATCCAGAAGCCCAACTATTACTGGAATTCAGGCATCTTTGTATGGAATGTGGCGACCATAGTCAATGCATTCCGCGTCTACCAGCCTCAGATGGCAGCCATCTTCGAGGGAATGCGCGACTATTATCGCACCGATATAGAGCAGCAGCACATAGATGAGCTTTTCCCTACATGTGAGAGTATCTCGGTGGACTATGCCATTATGGAGCATGCTGACGAGATATACGTCTATCCGGTGGAGTTTGGCTGGAGTGATCTCGGCAGTTGGTCATCGCTCTACAGGCTGATGCCGAAGGATGAGTACGGCAATGCCCTGATAGGCCCCAATATCCGGGTGTTTGAGACCGCCAATTGCATTATCCACACCACCACAGAGCAGGAGGTGGTCGTGCAGGGGCTCGACGGCTATATCGTAGTGGAGAAAGACGGCACACTGCTCATTACCCGCATCGACCAGGAGCAGCGTGTCAAACTATTCCACTGACCAGCCTCTAATCCTTTTTTTATTGCTGCTATGAATGACGAGATGATTACAAGCAGCCAGAACCCGAAGATTAAGCGGCTGATGCTCTTGCAGCAGAAGTCGGCGGAGCGCCGCAAGGCTGGGCTCTTCGTCGTTGAGGGTCAGCGCGAGTTGCAGCACTGCATAGATGCAGGCTTTGATATCGATACCGTGTTTTTCTGCCCGGAGATAGCACAGGCAACCCTTAAAGAAGATTACTCCATTATCTCCATTTCCCCGTCCGTCTATGAGCGCGTAGCCTATCGCGGTGGCACCGAGGGCGTCATTGCGCTGGTAAGGCCTCGCGTTCTTACTCTCGGCGATTTGCATCTTGGCGACAATCCGCTTGTCATGGTGCTGGAGAGTGTAGAGAAGCCCGGCAATCTGGGTGCTGTCTTGCGCAGTGCCGATGCTGCCGGGGCAGATGCGGTAATCGTGTGCGACCCGCTTACCGACCTATATAATCCCAACCTTATTCGCAGTTCCATCGGTGCAATCTTTACCGTGCCGTGTGTGGCCTGCAGTTCGGCGGAGTGTATAGCGTGGCTCAGGTCTCATGGCATCCAGATCCTTACTGCCCAGCTGCAAGATTCGCGTCTCTATTACGACACGCCGATGACTGGTCCCACTGCCATCGTTATGGGCACCGAGGCTACAGGTCTTACCGACGCATGGCGACAGGCTGCCGATGCACATATCCGCATACCTATGCTGGGTAGCCTTGACTCGCTCAATGTGTCGGTCAGTGCGGCAATACTCCTTTACGAGGCAGTCAGGCAGAGACAGGGATAGGGTGTGAATCTTTAACCTCAAACTTCAAAACAAAATGAATGTGCGGATTACTGCCTTAAGGCAGACGGAGTATAAGGACCTGATTACCAAATACGAGAATGCCATTGAGCACACGTGCGATGTTAGGATTGGTCAGCAATGGGTGTCCATCGACGGCGGGATGCCCGAAGGCATGTGTCCGTCGGCATGGGATAGCATCAGGCCGTTTGCAGAGTCGCTGGCAAGAGGCGAGGGTAATTTCTACGATGGTTGGATGCAGAATCCTATGAGTGCAATGATAAGTTGTAACGACGGTTTCCGCCCTGTCAGCTTCTATCTGGAGGCTATATCTGATTGATTTCATTTTTTTTGCGATTGAATAGTGAAGTACACTGCTCACTACGATTCTCCGCTTGGCGGTATAACATTCGCTAGCGATGGTGAGGCCCTTATAGGCCTTTGGTTTGACGGGCAGAAGTTTTTTGCTGATACACTGGGGGCTCACTGTGAGGATTGCACCTCTTTGCCTGTTTTGGCAGAGACAAGACGTTGGCTTGACATATATTTCTCTGGCAGAATCCCTTCGTTTGTGCCATCGCTTCGTTTCGAGTGCACTGAGTTCCGCCGCATGGTATGGGAGATCTTGCTTACCATACCTTATGGCCGTACGGTGAGCTATGGCGATATCGCCCGGCAAATAGCTAAGCAGATGGGCTTAGCCTGTATGTCAGCGCAGGCTGTTGGGGGCGCCGTGGGGCATAATCCCATCTCTATTATTATACCCTGCCATCGTGTGGTGGGTTCTGATGGCAGTCTAACCGGCTATGCCGGAGGCATGGGACGCAAACAGGCGCTTTTGCAGTTGGAAAGGGGAGGACTTATCTCTTGCGGTCGGCAAGGTACATTCCTGCAAGAATAATGGCTGTGCCAAGCAGAAAATAGACTGTTATATGCTCTGCCAGTATCATCCATGCAAACAGGATGGTCACTACGGGGTTGAGATATACGTAGTTGGTAGTGGTGACAACGCCCAGTTTTTTCATCAACCAGTTCCATACAAGGAAACATATCAGTGAGGCCACGGCTCCCAGAAAGACGAGATTCCATATCACCTCAGGCTTGGTAAGAACGGCAATGGAGGGTATCTCGGGATATTTAGCAAAGTAGGGTATCATTGATGCCAGGCCGTAGAAGAATACCTTGCGGGTGATGAATACTACGTCGTATCGCTGATTGGCAGGCTTCATAAGCAGCGAATAGACGGCCCAGCACATGCATGCGGCAAAGGCAAGGCTGTCGCCCTTGGGTGAGAGATGAAGCACAAATCGCCCGTTGAGCACTACGATGATAACTCCCACGGCGGCAATCAGCGAGCCGATGGCTTGGGTGCGATTGAGGCGTTCTGACTTGTAGAACACAGATAGCAGCAGCGCTGCGAAGAGTGGACAGAGACACACAATCAGAGAGGTGTTGGTCGTAGTGGTGTAGTTTAGCGCTGTGTTTTCGGTCAGGAAATAGAGTGAGCCGCCGGTGATGCCCAGCCCCAGCATCAGCAGTTCGTCAATTAGCGATGAGGCAAAGAGGTGGAAATTTTTCCTGGTCAGCGAATAGATTAGCAGCAGCACGTAGGCTATGCCGAAGCGCAGAGTGAATATCTGTGCAGCGGACAGTCCGTCAAGCAGCAGTACCTTGGTGCTCACGAATGTGCTGCCCCATATGCTGACGATGATCAGTGCGGTGATATGTAAGAATAATGTTTTTATTTGAGGTTTGAGGTTTGAGAATTCGAAAGTTCGAGAGTAGAAAGACTATCGGCTTAACTACTTAACTTCTTAACATCCAAAATTGGTCAATGCCGAAGGCATCGCGAGCGACTCGTTGGCTGTCGGCGGAGCCGGTGCCGACTTCAAAGAGCCGCGAGAGCGAAGCGGCAATGTTCAATGTTCAATGGTTATGCTGTTCAGCAGCTCCAGCTTGCCGTCATCAATGAGTTTGATGATCAGTTCGCCAAACAGGGTGTTCTGCCATGCAAACCAGGGGCGGGTGAAGTGTGTGGCATCGTCTTTATGGAAAGTCTCATGCATGAATCCGGTGTTTGCGTCGGTGGTCATCAGCATTTCTATGCAGTGTTTTATCTCTTTGTCGTCCTGGCTGGTAAAGGCTCTCATCATGATGCTCATGGGCCAAATCATGTCATAGCCTATGTGTGGTCCGCCTATTCCCTCGCCGGCCTTGCCGCTGAAGTACCAGGGGTTGTCCTTGCTGAGCACAAAGCGGCGTGTGTTTTGGTAGATGGAGTCGTCAATGGCCACATCGCCCATGTATGCCAGCGCCAGCAGTGAAGGCACATTGGCGTCATCCATCAGCATCTGGCCGCCGTAGCCGTCCACCTCGTAGGCGTATATCGCTCCGTACTTGGGGTGCTGGCAAACGGCATACTGCTTGAGGGCTCTTTCTACCTCATCGGCAAGCTGCCTGCATTCGTTGGCGAGCAAGG
>CADAZW010000123.1 GCA_902792555.1 uncultured Bacteroidales bacterium
CAAGGCAGAGTAATCTATAGGTAAGAGTAGTTTTTTCATAAGCGTCGAGGCGGATTCGCAATAGCGGATTCGCCTCTTTTTTGGTGTCTTAGAAAAAGCAGGGAGAGTAATTTGTGCTGTCTCCTCTCAAATAAATCCTACCTTATTTCAAACCACAGGGTATCGCCATAGTTGGTGCCGACTCCGTTGCGGGCAAAGGCTACGGCATAGTAGGTGCCCGCCTCCAGGGTGTCGGTCTTGGCAAAGAATCGGTCCTGCAGCTCTGCGACGGCAGAGAGAACTAGAGTGTCATTGCCGTAGCGGAATCCGCAGTCCAGCAATGTGCTGTTTGGGGAGGCCGTTATGAGTCCCTCCATCCTTGCTGTCGGGCCGTCGGCAACAGCGCTCACGGTCTCTACTGTCGGCGCAAAGGGTTGCTCGCCGCTGCGGTCCTCGCCCATGCATCCGCTCAGGCCAATGCCCGTCAAGGCAATAAAAAGAATTCTGACATGTTTCATGCAGGCAAAGTTAATGTTTTATTGCCATTTTTTAATGCTGCAGCAGTAAGTATTAAACTTTTTCTGTACATTTGCGCTGCAAAAACAGACATAGTTATGGCTTTTCCCTCCAGAATATTCAGTTTTTTCCCCTTCACAACTCTGTGTTTGGTGCTAATAATCGTTTTGAGTTTCTTCTCGCCGCCCCATACTCCGCTTGACAATGTCGCCATGATCGATAAGTGGACTCACCTTGTGATGTACGGCGGAACCGTCGGTGTCTTCTGGTTGGAGTATTGGCGTGCCCATTACAGGCGGGGCTTCTTTCTCGGTGCAGCGGCTCTCGCGCTTTTCGCCTTTGTTGTCCCGGTGGCCTTGGGCGGCGTGATAGAACTTCTGCAGGCTTATTGCACCGGTGGTCGCCGCAGTGGTGAGTGGCTTGACTTTCTGGCTGACTCCCTTGGCGTGGTGCTAGCCTGTCTTGGCGGCTTGACCATAATAAAATCCCTTGCCCGCAGGCTGTGGGCAAGGGATCATGAGGGATAAGCCTCTTTTCTGTTCTTTTGTTATCTGTGCAGTTCTTCTTCTACTTCCTCCCCCTCGTTGCGAGATGGAAGGTTGTCATATTGTAGAGGTAGTCGCCCTTGGCAAAGCTGATGGTAAATTCAGCCGTACCGTTGCGCAACTTGCGGTCGGCATATACTTCGGCTGTGTACCTCACGGCTTGACCGGCATCTATGTAGCTGATCACTGCGGTGGGCGATATCACGATATGTTTCGTGCCGTTCACTGAAATCACCGGCGCGATGTCATAGATGGTGTGGCTGCCGTTATTCTTCACCTCAAAGGCAATCTTGCTATTCTCGCCGGCGTCGATGGCCTGGTTGTTGTTGCCGTCAATGAATCGCAGGTTCTGAATCTCTACTTTTGCGAACTCGCGTCCCAGGCGGTCGGCATCTTCGCCGCGGCTGCTATATACCACCTTGCTGTGGCGGTTGTAGGTGTCGGTGGTGTAGTCATAGTCGCTTCTACCGCGCTCCTTGGGGGCTGCTGCCGCTGCGCCCATTGTCGCACCGGCAATGATGCCTATTGCTGCACCTGCGTCTGCACCGCGCGGGCCGCCCATCAGTCCGCCGATGGCAGAACCGAATATAGCACCGAGCACTCCGCCGCCGGCAGCAGCGCCAAACTGGTCAGAACTCTCGCAACTGCTCATCAGCAGCACTGCCGAAAGAGCAAAAATTCCTAGCTTTTTCATAGTATTGTCTTTTTTCTGATGGATTTCTGGTTGCAAATGTAAATCAATTTTCGTTTCCTTGAGTTGGCGCGGAGGCAGTTTTTATTCTTTTTAAGACTTTTTTGCATAAAAGGGGGCTATTTGCTGCTTCTGCGCGCATTTATTGTCTCAATCTTTGTGGACATTTTCTTTATCTTCTCGCCTGCAATATTATGAAGGGTCTGTTTCACCATGCTGCTCCTCACCGCCACGTGGGCATAGCGCTCTCTCACGTCAATCATTCCGATGTCGGAGGCCTTCAGACCGCCCGTCTTGCACAGGAACCCCACTATGTCGCCCTTGCTCAGTTTGTCGCGTTTGCCGCGCCCAATGTAGAGCATCGTCCATTCTGGCTTCGCTGGGGCAGGGTAGGGCGGCTTCGGCACATAGTCGGCAAACTCCACCCCTTCGTACTGTGGTGCGCTCTCCTCAGGCCCCACTATTACGAACGATCTGCCGCCGTTCTCCCAGCGGCCCGTGCGTCCGCAGCGGTGGATGTAGCCTTCGCGGTTGGCAGGCAGATGGTAGTGGATCACATTCTGCAGGGTGGGTACGTCGATGCCCCTGGCCGACAGCTCTGTCGATACCAGCACGTTTACACTGCCGCTCCTGAACAGGGCCAGGGCTGCCTCCCTGTCGTCCTGCTCCAGACCGCCGTGGAAGAGGCTCACGCTGTGGCCTTCCTCCCTCAGCCAGTTGCCGGTGCGCTCCACCGCCTCGCGGTAGTTGACGAACACCACCGCCTGCTCGTGACCCAGGGTGCGCAGCAGGTGATCCAGCGTCTCCAGTTTGTCTTTCTGCTCCGACCTCACCACAAAGTGGCTGATGCCCTCGGCCACGTTGCCGTGGTCGCCCTCCAGCCAGTTCAGTACCGCCGGCACCTTATGACTGAAGCCCGCAAACTCCGGAATCTCCTCCATGTCGGTGGCTGACACCAGCACGCAGCGGCGTTTCTGGGGTACCTTGCCCAGCAGGTTCTCCACCTCGTCCTGAAACTTGAGCTCAAACATTTTGTCAAACTCGTCCACCACCAGCATCCTCACGCCCTGCGTGCTGAAGTTGCCTTTGTCGATATGGTCGTTGAGCCTGCCCGGAGTGCCAATGATTACTTGCGGGCGCAGCGCTGCTATCTTGCGATGTTCCTCCATGGCGGGGCGTCCGCCGTAGCAGCACGTGGCCCTTATGCCCGTCTTCATGGCCGTCAGCACCGTCATCGTCTGCAGGGCCAGCTCTCGGGTTGGCGACAGCACGATGGCCTGCACGTCGTCATTGTCAGTGCGTATGCTATCTGCCAGCGGCAGTAGGAAGGCCAGCGTCTTGCCCGACCCCGTGGGGGCCAGCAGCACTGCGTTCATGTTGTGGCTGATCAGCTCCACCGCGTTCTGTTGCATCTCGCTCAGTGCTGTAAGACCCAGTTTTTTCAGGATATCATTAGTCTCCATGATTCATTTATTATTTGTTATGCAAAGTTACGAATAATCCCGCAACTCTTATCAGCGTTCCCTGTAAATAATTCCAGTGCGGCGCGAGCAAGGCCAGTGCAAGGCTTCAGGCGGCACATTGAGCACAAGGCATTCTCTGATAGCATACACCCGAAAACTCATTGCGTAAAGCTGAAATCTAATCGCGCCGAAGTCAAATTTAATCGCGCCGAGCCACAATCTAATCGCGCCGGGACAAATCTTCCCCTCGCGATTATTTTTCGTTTCCTCGCGATAAAAACTTTTTTTCGCGCAATTGTGACGAGTCTTCTCGCGATTATTTTCCCTCACGTCCGCATCCCCCGGTCCTATGTCCACATCAGGATTTCTTAAATTCGCATAAGATTTCCCCATATCCATACAGGACAGAGATATTGCAGTTTATCTTTGATACGAAATTGCTGATAAAATCTGAATAGTCCAAGTTTCCAGTCAGGAATCCGACGATACTGCCTGGCAGCATCCATGTGCGGTTTGCCTCTGTTTTCTCTGCGCCCTTCAGCTGCATGGAGCCTATTGAGCCTACTGTCCTTGCAATGAGGATGACATGTTTGACGCCCTCATTCTTTCCCCCACGTGGCCAGACAACGACAGCACTCATATATATTATATAAATAATGTACGCGCGAAGAAATCACCATAAATTTCTGAATAATTTCTGGTAATTTCTTTCAGTGTATGCCACTGAGCCTGCACCGCAAGAGGCCCTTTTTGTAATCTGGGAGGGCTGTTTTTG
>CADAZW010000124.1 GCA_902792555.1 uncultured Bacteroidales bacterium
ATAACTGTTGTTTAAATTAATACTGTTTTGAACTTACTTTGTGTAATTCCGACGCAAAGGTATGAAAAATATAAATACCCTCCAAGCTTTTTGCGTAAAAAAATACGCAATAAGACATAATATTTAACATTCATTTGTGTAAATAATACGCAATAGAGATCGGTTTATACAAATTTTAAGAATTAAGAGTGTAAATAACTTTTTAAAAGGCTCCCATCTAAAGTATCAAGATATAAGTCTATAAATTAATTAAAGAGAAGTGTGCCAGGATTAGAAGGGCTTTCCTTAAAGTTCTGGACAGCAACATAGCGGAACAATATTATATAATATGGTACGCGAGGCGAGGCTAAGAAGATTTCCCTGCCTCGAAACTTAGTTGTCTGGGAATAAAATCACATTTCCACAAGCCTTGCGGAGATAAATCGTTTGGTAGTGAAGATTTAACTGACTAACTTTGCGCTGTAACAGCGCGAGACTGCTCACGCTCGGCAAATGAAAGCAAGCTTTCTTTGCTCTCGCTTAATCGCAGCCTTGCAGCCAAATCATTTTATTGTGGATTATTAGAATAGTGTTGGGTATGGAAGAATACAAATATTTGCTGGGATTGATAACCAAGCATGATAATACTTGTTGGGCAGGTCCGTTTTTGAAATATGCCATCTTGATAAGTTGTATGATAACGAGTAAGGCAAAGGAAAGTATAAAGTGATGTGTGATACAGACTACTCCAATTTGCGAGAGATGTTGAAGGGCTGCCTATGCGAAGTACAGGCGAAAGCTACAAAATCATGTTTGTCAGGAATCTCTTCGGGATTCGAACCATTAGATTACTTGACGGGTGGTTTTGAAAATGGTAAAGTGTATGTAATAGGAGGAAGGCCCTGTATGGGAAAGGAGGAGTTTATGCTGTCAATGATAATTGACATCATTCTGGAGAGTAAGCTACCCGTGTTATTGTTTCAACCAATTATATGAAGTCTGACTGCCTACGTCGGGCGAAATTCAGTCAGCAGCATCGGACAAAATCAGTCACTCACGAGTCTGCTAAACTAATTTCGCGGCAAAGTTAATCATTTTTTCCTTAAACTCTCGCCTTTTAGCTCAAATCTTTGTGCCGTATGCACGATTCTGTCCAAAATGGCGTCCGCAGCCGTTGAATTCGACTTCATCATGTCGTACCAGTTAGCCACAGGCAACTGGCTGACGATGATGGTTGACTTCATTGCATGGCGGTCTTCCATCAGCTCCAGGAAGTCGAGCATCTGCTGCTTGTCCAGGGAGCGCACTCCGAAGTCGTCGATGATGAGCAGGTCGGTGTCTGCAATCTTGTTGAAGAACCTGGTCAGCGTACCCTCCATGCGTGCCATCGCAATCTGTTCGAAGAGCTTGAAGACGTTGTAGTAGCGCACCTTGAATCCCATCATGCATGCCTGGTGGCCCAGTACAGTGGCGAGCCAGCTCTTGCCGGTTCCGGCAGGGCCGGTGATGATGACGGGGATTCCTCCCTTGATGTAGGCACAGGTGGCCAGTTCCATGACGCGGTTCTTGTCCAGTCCGCGACTTGCATCGAACTGTGTCTCCATGATGGTCGCCTGATAGCGGAAGTTGGCAGTCTTGAGGAGCCTCGCGTTGCGGTTCTCCTTCCTCTGTTCACTCTCGGCAGACAGCAGGAGCTGCAGCCCGTCGCGCAGGGACATACCGTCCACACGCCTTGTCTCGATGAGCGACCGCCAGCAGTTTTCCATGCCGGGCAGTCGCAGTTCCTTGGTAAATGTCGTGATTTCGTCCATAATGTAACTGATTTATATTAAACGTAAGTGACTTGTTCTCTTATTCGAATAATCCCCTGATGTTCTCGTGCTCGGGCGGTGAGATGATGTCCTCGTCACGGCTTGCCTGGAGGATGCCCAGACACTTGCTCTGGATGGCATGCTCGATAAACTTGTAGGAGCACCTGTCAAAGCGGATGGCACTCTCACATGCGAGGTCAAACAGACGGGGTTCTGTAGTCCTCTGAAGACGAAGCAGTGCATCGCAGCGGTTATAGAGAACCTCTGGCGGCAGGCGCTTGTCAAGCTCGTCAAACATGGTCTCAACCACGATGCCAAGGTTCTCGTTGACACCCCTGCACTTGCAGATGTAATAGACTGGTGAGCGCTGCCTGTATGCCTGGCTGTTGGAAGCCATGTCCTCCTTCTTGGTGGAATACTGCCCGGGCGTCCTGTCCCTCGGCCACTCCCTGACAAGCTCGCCGTCAGGTGTGTATATCTTTACGAGTGTGGCCGTGAAGATGACCTGCATCCTGGTACCGACGTACTTGTAGGGCACGGAGTAGTAGTGCATGTCGCGTCCGAGATAGACACAGCAGTTGTCCTGGACCGTCAGCTTGGTATAGAACTTGACCTCATAGCGCTCCCTGGGCAGAGGGCACAGGTTGGGCTTCTCAATGGCCAGGAACAGTTCCTCACGGTTCTGCGGGCGCTGCTGCATGCGTCTCTGGTTGCTCTCCCGCATCTTCTGGAAGATGGCCGCATTCATGTCCTCAATGGAATAGAATGTCTCATTGCGCAGCGGTGCCACGACCCTGCGGTAGAAGATCTTCACATGGTCTTCCACGTTCGATTTGTCCTTGGGATGTACAGGGCGTGCGGGGATGGCAACACAGCCGTAGTGGTTACAGAAGTCCTCGAAGATCTTGTTGAGCTCAGGCATGCCCTTCTCGCGCTTGATGACGGCTGACTTCAGGTTGTCAGGGACCAGTATCTTGGGGACACCTCCTATATGCTCGAAGAAGCGCTCCGTAGCATAGAGGAAGTCCTCCACCTTCTGGGAAGGCACGGCCATTGCAAAGCCGTAGTCAGTGGCTGGCAGGCAGGCAACGAAGATCTCTGCATCGTGTATCTCGCCTGTGTCTATGTCAACGTACTGCATCTTGCCCCCGGCATAGTCGAGGAACGCCTTTTCACCTCCCACATAGAGATCCTTGAGAATCGTGGACACCGTCTTTCCCTCCGAGCCGGTGATGTACCTGTTCAGATGCTCCTTGAACTGTGTGATCCCATACGGATGGGCAGACTCCCTACAGTACTCCTCCCACAGCAGCTGCATGGTCACATGCGGACGCTGCAGCTCGGAGGCATAATACGGTAGCCTGCCTTTCAGCTCGTCAAAACGGCTGTCAGTGTAGGCGGCATTGCCTCCCACCATGCGATGGGCCAACACTGGGTCGTCAAGGGACAGCAGCTCGTCAATGCTCATGCTGTCCTTCTTTGCCTGGTTTACATACTTGTTCACTGTGTTCTTGTCGAGGTCCACTGCCTCCGCGATGCTGCGGTTTGACATCCCTCCATTCTTGAACATGCGAAGAACTTGTTTCAATTTACTCATGTCTACTGCATTATTTGCCATAATCTCTGCTTGTGAATGTTACTTTCACTTGCAAAGGTAAGCAAACTTGGAGTGACTGAATTTGCTCCGACGCAGGATTCATGCCATACAGCCATATTTTTGACTGAATTTGCTCCGACGGCAGAGTGAGGCTCCGGTTTTCACGCTCCACTGACTGAATTTGCTCCGATAGTCGCTGATAATCAGGACTTGCTTCTGCAAAACTGACTGATTTTGCTCCGACGGAGGGGCTTTTTACCACCCTTGGGAGGTCAGTCATGAAACGGTGACTGAATTTGCTCCGATTTTCGGGCCATTTTTCGAGCTTTGACTGACTTTGCTCCGACGGAAAGACCGTTTTAAGGCCTCTTTTTGCCGGATTTAAGCCAAAATCGCCTCATTCAGCTGACT
>CADAZW010000125.1 GCA_902792555.1 uncultured Bacteroidales bacterium
AATCAAGTACAAAATCTTTTCATATCCGCACCATCTGCGACAGATCGTGCGAGTTTTTAATTAACCAAGAGACCCAGAATACAAACACAACATAGCTTCTATACGCAACAAACTATGAAACACCTGACACTATCCCTGCTGGCGCTGGCACTGCTGTGTGGCAGCGCATCTGCCCAAATCAAGAAGAATGCCAAGGTTTACATCTGCACGGGAACTAACGCCAAGACTTACCACGTCAGCCGCACCTGCAAGGCCCTGAACACCTGCAAGAGCGAGATTAAACAAATCAAGATGGCAGAGGCCATAAAGATGGGCCGCCACCTATGCAAGACCTGCAAGGCAAAGAAAGGTTAGCGAGTTGAAAGCTATTAGAATTGAAGAATTGAAGAATTGAAGAATTGAAGAGTTGAAGAATTGAAGTTGTTCTTCCGTTTTTCCTTTTTTCAATTTTTCAATCTTTTGACGGTTATAGTTGATCGTTATTAGAATTGAAGAATCGAAGAACTGAAGAATTGAAGTTGTTCTTCCATTTTTCCTTTTTTCAATTCTACTTCCGCTCTTCAGTTTCGTTCTTCAATTCTTAAATTTTTTAATCCTTCAATTCTGCTCAAATGATTACACCCACGGGGTGAGGAGCAGATGCCAGAACCAGGCGGCACGACGGCGCGAGCGCGGGAAGGACTGCCACTTCTCCGGAGTGAGGAGGAAGCTGTGGTTGTCGCGGTCGCGGATGAAGATCTGCTCGAGCTGGGCAGTGGAGTAGGGGTCAAGGATAAGAGCATTGACCTCATAGTCGCAACGCAGGGAACGCTGGTCGAGATTGGCACTGCCGGCATAGCACCACTGGCCGTCAACCATCATTATCTTGGAGTGGTGAAAACCGCCGGTATAGTAATAGACTTTGGCACCGGCCTTCATGAGGCGGTGGGCCTGATAGTCGACTATGCGGGGGGTGATGGGAATGTCGCTCTTGTCGCTGACCATGATCTGGACATCCACACCGCGCCTGACGGCTCGCTTGATGGCCTTTACGATGGAGTGGCTGAGGGTGAAATAGGGGTTGATAAGCAGTATGCGCTGCTGGGCATTGTCGAAGCAATGTATGAAAGTGCGACGGATAATCTTGGGTGACGTGCGGGGCTCGCGATTGATGACGGCAAGGGTCTTTTTTCCTGCCGTAGGCGTCTGGTCTTCAGTGAGATGGGGCAGTTTGTTCTCGGGCAGTGAGAGGCCGGGATAGAGCTCGGGGCCGCTGATGTCCTGACCGGTGGTCCAGCGCCAGGCGCGGAGGAATATCTTCTGGTACTCACCCACGGCATCGCCCTCGATGCGATAGTGTAGGTCATGCCACCCGCCAAACTCGGGCTTGCCGTTGATATAGTAGTCGGCCACGTTCATGCCGCCGCTGTACGCGGACTTGCCATCGATGATAACTATCTTGCGGTGGTCGCGGGGAATGATATGGTTTAGCCACGGAAACTTGATAGGGTCGAAGACGTACAGCTCAATGCCCATGTCGCGTATCTCCTGCAGGCGCTTGGGGCGTATGGGCTGGTTGTTGCTCTTGTTGCCGAAATCATCGTAGAGCAGGCGTACCTTGACGCCCTGCCTGGCCTTGACGGCGAGGCTGTCGAAGAGGGTGTTGGCAATGGAGTCGTCGCGGAAATTGAAGTACTCCATGTGGATGGTCTGCCGGGCCTCGTGGACGGCCTGGAAGAGGTCGCGGAACTTGTCAGCGCCGCTGGAGAAGAAGACTACGCTATTGTTGGATGTGAAGACGGCTCCCTCCTGCTCTACGGCGGTGCGCAGCGACTCGATGCCCTGGGCATAGGCTGCCGACCATTGGGGGCTGACTATTGCCAACAGGCAACTGAGCAGTAAGGATGGGAGGAGGGAGCGCATGCTAACGGTCTGTTGGTAGATTATATTACCGTGCTGAAGGAGTCAACTACGCCGAGGAGATGACGGTCGGCGTCGGCCACGAGGACACAGTGGATCTTGTTGCGATTGAGGATATTGTCTATCTCGACTATCTTCATGGTGGGGGGCACGGTCTTGGGATTGTGAGTCATGACGTCGCCTACCTTGAGGGTGAAGAAGTTGGACTGTGAGTGCTGCATGGCACGGCGTATGTCGCCGTCGGTTATAATGCCGCATATCCGGTCGTCATCTACGGCTATGCAGATGCCCAGGCGGCCCTGACTGACAATGGTGACTGCCTCGGGCAGGGGAGTGGCGGGTGTGACCACGGGAAGGTCCTGGGTGTGCATGACATCGCTTGCCTTGGTAAGGAGGCGCTTGCCGAGCATGCCGCCGGGGTGGAACTGGGCGAAGTCCATCTCGCGGAAGCCGCGGGCCTTGACGAGGCAGCATGCTATGGCGTCACCCATGGCGAGGGTGGCCGTGGTGGAGGAGGTGGGGGCGAGGTTGAGGGGGTCGGCCTCACGCTCTACGGCGATATTGAGATGGGCATAGGAGTTTTGGGCAAGCAGCGAGTCGGGGTTGCCGCTCATGCCGATGATGGGGATGCTGCGCTCATTGAGCGAAGGAACGAGGCGCAGCAGCTCGTCGGTATAGCCGGAGTTGCTGATGGCTATGACGACATCGCCCTCCATGATGACACCGAGATCGCCATGGTAGAGGTCGAGGGGGTTGACATAGAAGCTGGGAGTGCCGGTGCTGCTGAGGGTGGCAGCTATCTTGGCACCGATATGGCCACTCTTGCCCACACCGGTGATGATGACCTTGCCCTTGCAGGAGAGGATGAGGTTGATGGCCTTATCGAAATCTTCGTTGAGCTTGGGGATAAGGTCGAGCAGAGCCTGAGCCTCGTCCTTAAAACATTGGATTGCGGTTGAGTTCCACATGGTTTTTATTTACAATTTCACAATGTACAATTTACAATTGATTTACAATTGGATTATTTACAATTTTCGATTTGCAAGGTCTTAGATTCTATAACCAATAACCTATAACCAATAACCTTTAACCTTTTAATCTATCAAACTTTCAACTACGCTCTCAAACTGGTGTAGGGGCAGCATGTTGGTGCCATCGCTTAGAGCCACGGAGGGGTCGGGATGAATCTCGAAGAAGTAGCCTGTGGCACCGAAGGCTTTGGCTGCGAGCGCCATGGCGGGGATAAACTGGCGGTCGCCGCCAGTGAAGCCATCGCCTGCACCGGGACGCTGCACGGAGTGGGTGCAGTCCATGATCACGGTGGGGGTGAAGCGCAGCATCTCAGGGATATTGCGGAAATCAACCACCAGATTGTTATAGCCAAAGCTGTTGCCGCGCTCCGTGAGCCACACCTCGGCGGCTCCGCTCTGGACGGCCTTCTCCACGGGATAGCGCATATCCTGGCCGCTAAGGAACTGAGCCTTTTTGATATTGACTATCCTGCCAGTCCTGGCGGCAGCTACGAGCAAATCGGTCTGACGGCAGAGGAAGGCCGGTATCTGCAGCACGTCAGCTACCTCGCCGGCAGGGGCTGCCTGATAGGCCTCATGGATGTCGGTGAGTATCCTTAGGCCGTGCTTAGCCTTGACATCAGCCAGCATCTGCAGGCCTTTATCGAGGCCCGGTCCACGATAGGACTTGAGCGAGGTGCGATTAGCCTTGTCGAAGGAGGACTTGAAGATGATGTCGAGTCCATACTGTTTGTTGAGCCGCACCAACTCGGCGGCAACGGTGTCAAGGAGCTCCGCGCTCTCGATGACGCAAGGGCCTGCGATTAGAAT
>CADAZW010000126.1 GCA_902792555.1 uncultured Bacteroidales bacterium
GTTCCTTTATCCGTCGGCGTCAGGGCTGATGTACCACTGTCCTCCCGATATGAAAAATAATGTGTAACTTTGCAGCCAAATTATTATAACTAAATACAAAAAAATAATGAAAAAGATTCTCTTTGTGGTAGCCGTATCGCTTGCTTATGTGGCAGGCATGGCGCAGATTAACAGGGCCAATCTCGACCCCAGTGTAAAACCTGGCGACAATTTCTGGCAATACGCCGTGGGCGGCTGGCTGGAGGCCAATCCTCTTGACAAGCAGCACCCTGAAAATGGCGCGTTCACTGACCTGGAGGAACTTAACAAAGACCGCATCAACGAGCTCATCATGGAGTATGCCGGCAAGCAGTTACCGCAGGGCACCGATGGCCAGAAGATAGGCTCCCTCTATCGCCTGTATATGGACAGCGTAGCCCGCAACAATCTCGGCTTTGAGCCCATCAAGCCCTATCTGGAGCAGGTGCGCCAGCTGCAGACTCGCGACGACTTGCTCAAGTTGATGTATGAGTTTGACTCCAAAGGCTTCAACACTGCTCCGTTTGGCATCAGCCTCAATCTCAATCCCTTCAACTCATCGGAGTTTATGATGAGTGTGGGACACGGAGGTGCATCGCTGCCGCAGGAGTACTATGCCGACCCCAACGAGCAGCAGGCTGCCGTGGTGGCTGCCATCAAGAGCCTCAACAAAGATCTCCTCAAGATGGTGGGCTACACCGACGAGGTGGCTGAGCAGATGATGGAGGCTGAGTGGGCCATCGAGCACAAAATCGGTGTCAAGACACTCGACCAGGTGGCAAGCCGCAACCCTATGGCAACCATTCACTTTATGCCGTGGACTCAGTTGCTTGACGAGTTTAAGGGCATCGACTGGGAGAGCTACCGTGCAGCCATCAACTATCCGAAGGACATCGACACTGTCAATGTTGCACAGCTCGACCCTCTCCACGAGGTGGAGGACGTGCTGGCCAACACTTCGCTCGACGACCTCAAGGCCTATATGGAGATACATGTCATCAAGGCATACGCCGGTTTCCTCTCCGACGACTTTACCGACCGTATGTTTGAGGCCACCAAGGCCATTGCCGGTGTGCAGGAGCAGCAGCCACGCTGGAAGCGTGCCGTCAGCACCATCAGCGGCAACCTCGGCGAGACCATCGGTAAGCTCTATGTGCAGAAATATTTCCCTGAGACCAGCAAGCAGCGTGTAGTCAAGCTCGTCAAGGACCTCCAGCAGGCTTTTGAGGACCGACTGAAAGAAAACACCTGGATGAGCGAAGCCACTAAGCAGAAAGCCCTGGAGAAGCTCCACGCCATGTATATCAACGTGGGCTACCCCGACAAGTGGGAGGACCTCGAGAAATTTATCGATATCCGCGAGAATGAAAACCTCGTTGAGAACTTTATCCGTATTAACCAGGAGGCCGAGCAGGCCGAGCTTCGCAAGTATTGGCGCAAGCCTGTTGACAAGACAATGATGGGTATGCCGCCGCAGACAGTTAATGCTTTCTACAACCCGATGTTCAACAGCATCAACTTCCCCGCAGCCATACTCCAGCCCCCGTTCTTTGACCCCGACGTTGACTATTCCAGCAACTATGGTGCCATTGGCGTAGTGATAGGCCACGAGATGACCCACGGTTTCGATGACCAGGGTTGCCAGTACGATAAGGACGGCAACCTCACCAACTGGTGGACTCCCGAAGATAAGGCTAACTATGACAAGCGCACTAAGGTGGTCGCCGACTGGTTTAGCAAGCAGGAGGCAGTGCCCGGACTCAATGTCAATGGTGAGAAGACTCTCGGTGAGAATGTCAGCGACAATGGCGGACTGAAGATTGCCTACCGTGCATACGAGAACCGTATGAAGGTTGAACCGCTGAACACTATTGATGGTTTCACTCCTGCGCAGCGTTTCTATCTGGCTTACGCTCGTGTTTGGGCAAGCAACAGCACACCCGAGTATATAGCCTACATTGTCAATACTGACGTACACTCGCCCTCACGCTTACGCGTGAACGCAGCGCTGCCGATGATCGATACTTGGTATGACGCCTTCGGTATCAAGAAGAGCGCCAAGATGTTTATCCCCAAGAAGCAGCGCGCCCTAGTTTGGTGATATCATCCGATGAAACGCGAAGTCAATCCTCAAGACACAGGCAGGGCGGAGGCATTCACCATGTGGATGTCCTCGCCCATGCCGATGGTGACATTGGTTAAGACGCTTGACGTCAGCCGTCTATTGAAGGTTGGCAAAAGGAAAGGCTTCAGATTCACGATGCTGATGTGCTGGTGCATTGGCAAGGCTGCAAGTAGGACAGAGGAGTTTTTTACTCTCCCTGAAGACGGCAGGCTGTTCCGCTACGACAGGCTGGCCATTAACGTCATTGTGGAGAACAAGAAAGGAGGCATCAACTCATGCGACATTCCTTTCTCTAATGAACTGCTACAGTTTAACCGCGATTATCTGAAATTTACGGCGCAAGCGGCAGAAGAATGTAAAAGCAGCACACTTGACGACAGCATGGTTATCGGTACATCTGCCATGATACAGACGGAGCTCGACTGCATTGTCAACCAGTACACTGACATGTTTTGCAATCCCATGGTGATGTGGGGCAAGTACAGGTGTCGCCTGTTTAAGACAACGTTCACCGTTTCCTTCCAGTTCCACCACACGCAGATGGACGGTGCTCATGCTGCCCGATTTCTTGAGCATTTGCAGGAAGAAATCAACATGCTGGCAAAATGACCGAAGAACAGGCATAGCTGGAGCAGGTGAAAGGCACATTGTAAGTAAACCGCAATGAACATAAGATTAGAACGACCTGAAGATTTTCGTGAGGTGGAGAACCTTACGCGCGAAGCTTTCTGGAACGTCTATCGTCCGGGATGCACCGAGCACTATGTGCTCAATCAATACAGAACAAATCCTGACTTTATCCCCGAGCTCAACTTCGTGATGGAGGAGGGTGGCAAGATTATCGGTCATGTAATGTTCTCCAAGGCGGAAATCATATTAGACGACGGAACCACCTTCCCTTCGTGGACATTCGGCCCCATAAGCATCCACCCCGCCTACAAGCGCAAGGGATATGGATTGAAGTTGCTGCAATATGCATTGGAGAGAGCAAGGGAAAAAGGCATTGGCCTTTTGCAAATGGAAGGCAATATCGAATTCTACAAGCACGCAGGCTTCGACCTTGCCGGCAAGCTGAGGATACACTATCACGCAGAGCCGAGAGAGTCTGAAGTGCCGTATTTTCTTGCACAAGAATTGATTCCGGGCTATTGGGGCAATCGAGAGGGAACCTATCGTCCTCCCAAAGGCTACTTCGTGGCAGACAACAATCCCAAGGCATTCGAGGCATACGATGCGACTTTTCCCCATAAAGAGAAGGCGTTCTGTGAGGGACAGCTGCCCCAGTTCTGCCAGAGTTGCGGAATGCCTCTCGCCGGCAACGGGGACTGCGGCACTAACGCTGACGGCAGCACAAATTTCGACTATTGCCGCTATTGCTACAAGGATGGAAAGTTCCTGCAGGACATCTCGATGGACGAGATGATAGACCACTGCGCCCAGTTTGTGGACGAAGTCAACAAGCAGATGCCCAAGCCAATGACCAAGGAAGAGTACAAGCAGATGATGCGCGGATTCTTTCCCATGC
>CADAZW010000127.1 GCA_902792555.1 uncultured Bacteroidales bacterium
GCCAAGTCCGGAAGTGGGCACTGAAAGAAATTACCAGAAATTATTCAAAAATTTATGCCCAACGGCTTGCTAAAATGTAATTTGTGAAGCGTCTTATTGTCCAATTGTGAAATCGTCCAATTGTGAAATCGTCAAATGTTATTTATTTCTCAACCACGAGCAGGGAGATGCATGTATCGATCTGGTGGATGAGGCGGGACAGCTGCACGCGTGTCTGATGGACATCCCTCTCGCTGAGGGCAAGGGTCTTGGCTGTCTTGAGTGTCTCATACTGCTGCTTGAGCAGGACGTTCTCCTCCTTCAGCGCACTGGCTATCTGCTGGTATTTCTGCAGGTCGGCATAGCGCTTGGTGAGAATGTCAAGCTTGACTTCAAGCTGATTGATGAGGTCGTCTTTCTTCGTTGCCATGGGTTGTTGGAGAGTCCCCTTCCTGTTCCCCCCGTGGGAGGACGGTAAAGGGCCGACGGTTTATTGGTTAATGGGTATCGGTCACTTAGCCTGCTGTGCCTCGGCGTCGCGGTTGCGCGGCTCCTTCTTGGCAAGCAGTATGATGTGGTAGGCATACTCGGTCATCCACTCACGGGAGTAGCCCAGGCGCTGCTGGTAGGTGCGCAGGGCATAGGTGGCCTTGCGCACGGCATCGTCCTTAAACTTCTCCTTGGTGAAGATGTCGTTGACACCCTTCTCCACTACGGAGCGCAGGGCCTTCTTGAGGAACGACGGCATGCGCAGGCGCAGCTGGAGGGTGCTGGACAATACGGTGAGCAGATCCTGGCTGAAGCCCTGAAAAAGGAGGAAATAGTTGTTTACCTGGTTGATGTTGCGGCAGTTGGCCTTGACGCTGGCGTCTATCTCGGTAAAGAAGGCCTCGCTCATGCCGTACATCTCCTCCAGCATCTTCTTGCAGCGGTTCTTCTCGCCAAGGCCGAGGCGATTCAGGCAGCATGGCCAGGTTGGTGATGCCAAGCTTGGATGCCATGAGCGCCTGATAGTACACGCGGATGAGGGACATGAAATCCTCCATGCCGCCTATGCGATAGGCAGGCTTCTTAGAGGACTTCCTGCCAAATATTCTTGAAAATATGCCCATGTGTATATATATTTTAGTGGCAAAGTTAGGGATTTTTAAGCAAACTGATAATATATTGAGTCGCTTTTTTTCTGCGATTGGCTGCTTTTTACTACTTTTGCAGTAGCTATGGCGGAAAAATGACGCGTAGCGAGTTAAAGTTTTTGTTGAACGAAACGGATAAAGTGCCGATATAGATGATACGGAAAATGCTTCAGTCGCTGGGCGAATATCTGCTGCTGATGGCACGCACTTTTCAGCGACCCGAGAGGATGAGGATGTTCCTCAAGCAGTACTATAAGGAGATGATGGCCCTGGGCATCAACTCGGTGGGCATAGTGCTGCTTATATCGCTGTTTATCGGCGCCGTGATATGCATACAGATTAAGCTCAACATTCAGAGCGCGTGGATGCCCTCATGGGTGAGCGGCTACACTACCCGTGAGATCATGATGCTGGAGTTCTCTTCTGCTATCATGTGCCTTATACTGGCCGGCAAGGTGGGCTCGAATATCGCCTCGGAGATAGGCACCATGCGCATCACCCAGCAGATTGACGCCCTCGACATAATGGGGGTGAACTCTGCCTCCTACCTTATCCTGCCCAAGGTGGCTGCGCTGGTCAGCTTTATACCCATATTGGTCACCTTCAGCGTGGCTGCCGGCATAGTGGGTGCCTACTGCACGGCCTACCTTGCCAACATAATCACTCCCGCCGATCTGACGCTGGGACTGCAGCATAGCTTCACGCCGTGGTATTTCTGGATGGGAGTGATCAAGTCGCTGTTCTTTGCGTTTATAATCGCCAGCGTGTCGTCATATTATGGCTATAATGTCAAGGGCGGCTCGATAGAGGTGGGCAAGGCCAGCACCAGTGCCGTGGTGTCATGCTCTGTGCTGATACTGTTCTCCGACATTTTCCTAACTCAGCTCTTATCCTGATGATAGCGGTAGAAAACATAAGCAAGTCATTCGACGGCAGACAGGTGCTTCACGACATCAGCGTGGAGTTCCTCAACGGCCGCACCAATCTGATAATAGGCCAGAGCGGTTCGGGCAAGACAGTGCTGCTCAATAGTATTGTGGGTCTGCATCAGCCCGACTCAGGCCACATCTATTATGACGGGCGCGACATTACCGTTATGAGCAAGAAGGAGCGCACCATGCTGCGCCGCGAGATTGGCATGCTGTTTCAAGGCTCTGCCCTGTTTGACTCGATGACCCTGCTGGAGAATGTGATGTTTCCCCTGGATATGTTTTCCGATAAGTCATACAAGGAGCGCAAGGCTCGCGCCATGCTGTGCATAGACAGAGTCAATCTGCTGGGCTCTGAGTATAAGCACCCGGCAGAGCTGAGCGGCGGTATGCAGAAGAGGGCCGCCATAGCACGCGCCATTGCCATGGAGCCGCGTTACCTCTTCTGCGACGAGCCGAACTCCGGCCTCGATCCCAAGACGTCGCTGGTGATAGACAAGCTGATCTCTGAAATAACCCACGAAAACAATATTACCACCATTGTTAATACCCATGACATGAACTCCGTTATCGGCATCGGTGAAAACATATTGTTTATCAACAACGGGGCAGCGGCATGGCAGGGAAACAGCAAGGAGGTGCTTACCTCCAACAATAAGATGCTGAATGACTTCGTCTTTGCCTCAGAGTTCAGCAAGCAGCTGAGGCAAGATATTCTGGCAAATATTCATTGAGAGGGAGGCGGCGAACATCGAGCCCTTGTTTCTCTACGTCCCATTCAGGGGCGGAAACTTGTGTGGCCGTGTCAGCGTCGCACCTTGAAGAGGGAATCGTCTCTGGTTATGATATCCTGTTTCTTGGAGAAGCGGTTCTTCCTATGGGCGTCTGCCCCGTTGGATGAATAGGCTGCGAGGTTCGGCATGGCGTTGTGCAGCACCGAATGGTAGCCAAGCCATCGGCTCATCACCTTGTCAACATATTGGTATGTCTCGCTGCCTACCATGTAGCCGCATTTCACCACGGGGTCTTTGTAGTAGCGAGCCTCGCTGAGGTGGAGGATGAAGAAGCTTACATCACTCCACAGGTAAGGGTTCTTGCCATACTTGCGGGCCAAGGCCATGGCGTCGCTGACGTGGCCAAAACCGCCGTTGTAGGCCGCCAGCACAAATTTCTTTCGTTCCTGCGGATTCCTGATCATGGCAAACCTGCCCTCCTGCTTGCTGATAATGCGTGCTGCCGTCATTACGTTGGTCTCGGGGTCAAACAGATTGGCGGGGTTGACGCCCATTCCGCTTGCCGTGGAGGGCATAATCTGCATCAGTCCCCTGGCGCCTGCCCACGAAACGGCATTCTTGTCGAAGCCTGACTCCTGGTAGCACTGCGAGGCCAGGAGCTTCCAGTCCCAGCCGGTAATGTGGCTGGCGCGGAGGAAGAGTGCATCGTAGTTGGAGACGATGCCTTTGTTCTTGGAATATAACACCGGCTGACTGCGCTGCACACGGAATCGGTTGGCGGGCCATGACTTTGGCACGGGTTGAGTCGGAATACCAGGCATTCAACTCCTCTTGCAAATCGGGTGACCCTTCCCTGGCAGCCCACGAGCCGTGATCGCTATTAGCCCCACAGGATTTAAGGCCATTGCCGGCAATGATGTTTTGCGGCAACTCACACGCAATCAAGTCAACCTTGGCCTCCTTCAGCTGTCTGATCATTTCTGCCGTATCTTTGGCTACCTCCATACGAAGACGCATGCCCAGATGATTGGCAAAGGCTTCCGCCATCATAAACTGCAGACCTAAACTGCGGTTGCGATATTCATAATAGGTGTCAGGGCCATTCACCGTGATGGCTATCAGTTCTCCCGACTGCTCAATTTCGCTCAGGTCGGGTGAGATAGCAGATGTTGCCTCGTTGCTTTCACTGTCAATGCTTGCCGACAGGGCACCGGGATGCTTCTTGCAGCCAATGAATACTGCAAGTATTAATACACACAATGACAGCTTTTTAAACATTTTTACTCTAGCGTTAGTTGTGAGGAAGTATGACTTCTTCGTTTCTTGTTAACCAGGGGGAGTGATTGGAGATGGACTTTGTGGTCATGTCGGTGCGGGCCGCATACTTGCCGGCTATGGCTGGAGCAGCAGTTAATATAAACTATAGTGCAACTGCTAACTTTCTTTTCATCTTGCACCGAAAGGCATTCCAAAAGGAAAATGTATGTATGATACTGCGAAGTTACGCATTTTTTAGCTAAGATATGCGTCTGAGCGCCTAAAAACAGGAAAAAATAAGGAAGGACACATCAGTGTATCCTTCCTTGAGCCTCTTGTCGGATTCGAACCAACGACCCCGAGATTACAAATCACGTGCTCTGGCCAACTGAGCTAAAGAGGCGGGTGGGCAAGCTAACTGCATCGCGCCGCTACAACCAACTACCCTTGCTGCGGTCAAGCCCTGGGGGATTTGAAGGGAGCTGGCCGTACAGCACTCGCCCATATATCTTTAATTTTGCTATTTCAAAAATGTGTCCATCACTACGCTTAGTGAGGAAAAGCGGGACTGGCCGTATAGCACTCGCCCGTCATTCGGAGTGCAAAAGTAGACTATTTTTTTCT
The DNA here is from genome assembly GCA_902792555.1 of uncultured Bacteroidales bacterium. GTDB lineage: Bacteria > Bacteroidota > Bacteroidia > Bacteroidales > Bacteroidaceae > UBA6382. The sequence continues at coordinate 4,660 of CADAZW010000127.1, forward strand.
TTCGGCAAAGGAAAACATGCTTTTTTTGACGCCTCTGGGAATATGTGATGTTATTTTTTCATCTTTTCTTTCTCTATGGCGTCACGTATAACAAGACTGGCGAGTGTCAAGCCAAACATGGCAGTGATATGCATAACGGTGCCATTGGCCCTGATGCCGTCAGAAGCCTGCATGGCATTCTTGCGCTGCTCGCTGGAGAAGACGCACTGAAATTTCTTGGCAGGAAAGTTAAGCTGGCTCTTGAAACGCTTACGCAATGCTCGGGCCAGAGGGTCGCCCTGAACTTTCCAAAACTCAGCAATCTTTATCTTCGTAGTGTCAAGCTTGAGTGCTGCACCCATGGACGAGAACAGCCTGGCATCGCTTTGACATGCTTGCAGAATGAGCAGGGCCTTGTCTTTCACCGAATCAATGGCATCGATGACGTAGTCGTAACTGTTGAGAGGAAAGTCGTTGGCCGTTTCAGCGCTGTATGTCTTCTGCATTGCCATTACGGTAGCTTCTGGATTGATATCAAGCAGCCTCTTGCGCAGCACCTCAACCTTGGGCTGCCCAAGTGTTGAGGTAGTGGCCATCAGTTGGCGGTTTACGTTGCTTTCTGCCACGCAGTCGGAGTCAACGACGGTCAAGTGCCTGATGCCGCTGCGCACCAGGCTTTCAGCGCACCATGACCCTACCCCACCAACGCCAAAAATGATTACATGTTTAGAGGCAAGAGACTCCATGGCCTCTTGCCCTAACAATAGCTCTGTACGTTGGAAGAGCGGATTCATCGCTGCTTGCGGACGGGGTCGCAGGTGAGTCCTACTCCTAGTTTCTTGAAAATCTTGCGGTCCACCTCGCTCAGCATGACGGTAGAATGAACTTGGCATCCTTTGAGCTCAGGCAATTGGGTGAGTGCCCGGCGGCATTTGTCGTCATGCTGGCTGAGTACGGAAAGGGCTACCAGGACTTCGTCGGTATGTAGGCGAGGATTGCGTCCGCCAAGATACTCTACCTTGGTCTTCTGGATGGGCTCAATCATGGCTTGCGGCAGGAGCTTCACCTTGTGGTCGATGCCTGCCAGGTGCTTAACGGCATTGAGGATAAGTGCGGCACTCGGTCCCAGCAATGGACTCTCGCCGGCAGTGATGAGCGTGCCGTCAGCCAATTCAATGGCGGCAGCCTGCATGCCAGACTGCTCCTTGCGCTCGCGGGCTGCCACAGTGCAGGCGCGGTCATCAGTGGTAATCTTAGCCTGCTTAAACAGCAGTGCAATCTTGTTGACCTCGCTGTCGTTGCTGTCGCCCATGGCCATGGTGTTGAGCGCAGTATAGTAGCGACGGATGATCTCATCCTTGGACGCCTGACAGCATACCTCATCATCGCAGATGCAGAAGCCTACCATATTGACGCCCATGTCGGTGGGCGACTTATAGGGATTGGTGCCATAGATGCCTTCAAACAGGGCGTTAAGCACGGGGAAGATCTCGATGTCGCGGTTATAGTTGACGGCAATCTTGTTGTAGGCTTCCAGATGGAAGGGGTCAATCATGTTGACGTCGTCAAGGTCGGCAGTGGCAGCCTCGTATGCTATGTTGACCGGGTGCTTCAGAGGAAGATTCCATACGGGGAAGGTCTCAAACTTGGCATAGCCAGCCTCTATGCCGCGCTTATGCTCATTGTAAAGCTGGCTAAGGCAGACAGCCATCTTGCCACTGCCGGGGCCAGGTGCCGTAACAATCACCAAAGGCCGGGTGGTTTCCACATAATCGTTGCGTCCGAATCCTTCGTCGGAGTCGATGAGGGCCACGTTGTTTGGGTAGCCGTCGATGGTGTAGTGATAATAGGACTTGACGCCGAGTCGCTCCAGTTTCTGCCGATAGAGTTCTGCAGAGCTTTGGCCGTTGTAGTGGGTGATTACCACTGAGCTGACGAGGAATCCGCGTTTCTGAAATTCGGTGCGCAAGCGCAGCACGTCTTCATCATAGGTGATGCCCAGGTCACCGCGAGTCTTGTTTTTCTCGATATCAACGGCGCTGATGACGATCACGATCTCTGCCGAGTCGCTCAGATGCTTGAGCATGTGCAGTTTGCTGTCAGGCTGAAAGCCTGGCAGTACCCGGCTGGCGTGGTGGTCATCGAAGAGCTTGCCACCCAGTTCCAGATAGAGCTTGTTTCCAAATTGGGCAATACGTTCCTTGATGTGCTCTGACTGGATGGTCAGATACTTCTCGTTGTCAAAACCTATTTTCATCTGTCAAGAGTTAGTGCTATAATAAAATATGTTTGCGCGCGAAGGGAGAAAATACGTAATGCAATTACGATTGGCGAAATTAAGAAAAAAATGTCATAAAAACGCTTAGCAAAGCATTGGGCTTGCTAACGGTTATTTGATTGTTGTCCGGCAGCTGGCTAATGATGGTCAGCGGCCAAGTTCTTCTTACTTGCTGAGGGCGAGGCTTACGTTGACGGCGCACGCTACGGTGCAGCCAACCATCGGGTTGTTGCCGATGCCGAGGAAGCCCATCATCTCTACGTGAGCAGGAACGGAGGAGCTGCCGGCAAACTGTGCGTCGCTGTGCATGCGGCCCATTGTGTCGGTCATACCATAGGAAGCGGGGCCTGCAGCCATGTTGTCAGGATGCAGGGTGCGGCCTGTGCCGCCACCGCTGGCTACTGAGAAATAGGGCTTGCCAGCCAGTATGCGCTCCTTCTTGTAGGTGCCAGCCACGGGGTGCTGGAAGCGTGTGGGGTTGGTGGAGTTGCCGGTGATGCTGACATCCACGTTCTCCTTCCAGAGGATTGCTACGCCTTCGCGTACATCGTCGGCACCATAGCAGTTTACCTTGGCGCGTGGACCGTCGCTGTAGGCCTTGGTCTTAACAACCTCCAGCTTGCCGGTGAAGTAGTCGAACTTAGTCTGCACGTAGGTGAAGCCGTTGATTCGGCTGATAATCATGGCGGCGTCCTTGCCCAGGCCGTTGAGGATACAGCGGAGCGGCTTTTTGCGTACCTTGTTAGCCATCTCGGCAATCTTGATGGCACCTTCAGCGGCAGCGAAAGACTCGTGGCCTGCCAGGAAGGCAAAGCACTCAGTCTCCTCACGGAGGAGGCGGGCAGCGAGATTGCCGTGGCCAAGTCCGACCTTACGGTCGTCAGCCACAGAGCCGGGAATGCAGAAAGCCTGCAGACCGATACCGATGGCCTCGGCAGCGTCGGCGGCATTCTTGCAGCCCTTCTTCAGTGCGATGGCGGAGCCTACGACGTAAGCCCACTTTGCATTCTCGAAGCAGATGCGCTGAGTTTCTTCACATGTTTTATAAGGATCAAGACCTGCGGCCTCACAAATCTGGTTAGCCTCCTCGATGGAAGCGATGCCGTTTGCATTGAGAGCTGCAAGAATCTGCGCCATACGGCGGTCCTGCGATTCAAATTTTACTTCTCGTATCATAGCTGTACTATTCTTTGCGTGGATCAATAGATTTAACAACCCCCTGCTCGGGCTTGGTGCGGCCATAGGTGCCGGTTACAGCCTTGAGTGCCTCGTCGGCAGGCGTGCCCTTCTTGATGGCGTCCATAAACTTGCCCATGTGAACATATTCGTAGCCGCATACCTCATTGTCTGCGTCGAGGAACATCTTGGTGATGTAGCCCTCGGTGAGCTGGAGGTAGCGTGTGCCTTTAGCCTTGGTGCCGTAGAGTGTGCCGATCTGGCTTACGAGGCCTTTGCCGAGGTCCTCAAGTCCGGCGCCGACGGTCAGGCCGCCTTCTGAGAAGGCAGACTGTGTGCGTCCGTAGACAATTTGGAGGAAGAGCTCGCGCATTGCTGTGTTGATGGCGTCGCAAACGAGGTCGGTGTTGAGGGCCTCAAGGATGGTCTTGCCGGGAAGGATTTCGCTGGCCATGGCTGCGGAGTGAGTCATGCCGGAGCAGCCGATAGTTTCAACCAGGCACTCTTCGATAACGCCTTCCTTTACATTCAGGCTGAGCTTGCAGCAGCCCTGCTGGGGAGCACACCAACCTATACCGTGGGTGAAGCCCGAAATGTCCTTAATCTCTTTTGCCTGTACCCACTTGCCCTCTTCAGGTATGGGCGCAGGACCATGGTTGGGGCCTTTGGCCACGCAACACATGTTCTCAACTTCTTTTGTGTAAACCATATTGGAAATTAAATGTTAGGGTATGAAAATCGCATTTGCGAAGTTAGTCTTTTTTTGCGTAATAACGGCAATTTACGGGCTTTTTTTTCCTTTTTCGTCCCGTTATCAACTATTTTGCATCATCAGGCCGCCAAAATAGGGGCACTCACGACGATGATGACAAATGTCAGGAGGATGGCAATTACCGCGGGGCGCATGTTGATGTCTTGCAACGAGCCTATGTGGCGGCGCAAAATCAGATACACTCCCCACCCTACTGTTACTCCCCATGCCAGGCCGACGAGGATGTCGCCCATGTAATGCACGCCGAGATACAGTCGCGACCAGCAGTTGATCAGCGACCAGAATATCAGTAGCGTCACGATTGTCCAGCGGCGAAGCAGTGCGGAGAGGAAGACGGCTACGCTCATGGTGTTGGCGGCATGGCTGGAGAAGAAGCCGTACCTACCGCCGTGGTAGTTGTTGACGAGGTCTATCTTGTCTGCCAGGTCAGGGTTGTTGCTGGGACGCAGGCGCTCCACCAGCGGCTTGCAGATGCCGGAGGAGACAAGGTCGGCAAAGAGTACGCAGAGCAGGATGCCGCCAAGCACGAGGAGCATGGTCTTTAGTCCCTTATTCCTATATATAATATAAAGGAGTAGCAGGCCCATGGGAATCCACACGATTGTGCTGGTGATGATTAACATCAGCTTGTCCATCACCAGGGAGTCGCTGCCGTTGAGGGCGAGGGTGACGGACTGGTCAAGTTCGAGCAGTTGGTCAAACATTTGTTTCGGGGTTGGGGGTTATTTTATTTTGTTCATTATCTTGACGAAGCCGTCGTATCCGCTTTCCAGCCGCGAGAGCTCATAGGGCTGGAGTGTCAGCGAGAACTGGCCGTTGAGTTTCTCGATGCCGAAGTATGCTCTCATTATGCTGACGAAGTTGAAGGCTAAGGGTGTGGAGCGCCTGGCTACATGCAGCAGGAATCTCACTTGCATGTCGGGCGTATGGTCCATATGGCGCAGCGCCAGGAAGAGCTCGTAATAGCATGGTACGCTTTCATTTGCCTTGACCAGGTAGATGGCTTTCCGCTCCGCATCGTCGTTGCAGAAGGCGGAGAGCACTTGCTGCACCTCGCTATGGGTGCGCAGCACCGGCAGGATGGCTGTCAGTGTCTTCTGCCTGTCGAGGCTGACCTGCTGCCCGGCTGTGCCTTGGGCAAAGTCGAGGAAGTGGTGGTTGGCGAAGTCGAGCCCCTTGGCTGCATATTTCTGCAGGGCGGCCTTGATGAATGTCATAAGGAACGCCTTGGTGTCGCTGAGAGCGATATGGTGGAAGCATGCCCAGTAGTGCTCTGCCTCCATCGGCGGCAG
>CADAZW010000128.1:0-3193 GCA_902792555.1 uncultured Bacteroidales bacterium
CATGGCGCAGATTACCCGCAAATTCAACAACACCCCGCTCACTGAGGCTCTGCGCACCATTGAGCAGGGACAGAGTGAGTACACCATAGCCGTCCTCGCCGACGGCCTGGCCGATTTGCGTACCTATGCCAACGTAAAGAACCTCAGCGTCCCCGATGCCGTCAAGCTGGTATGCAAACGTCTGCCCGTAAAGGTGAAAGTAAACGGCAACAAAATCTCCGTGCAGCGCAAGGGAAACATGGCGCAAGGCAGGGATGTCCAGAATGGCAAGATGATTTACGGCCTTGTAAAGGATAACATTACGCAAGAGATTCTATATGATGTAGAGGTGTCTATTTATTCAGACACTACGCTTGTTGCCGAATCAAAGACTTACCGCAATTATCGTCCTACAGACAACTCGGAATACGGTTACTGGATAGCAACTATTCCGGCCCAAGGAGGAATGCTACACTTTGTTTTCCAGAAAGACGGGTATGAACCCACTGTGCAGGAATACCATGTGAAGCCATTCAAGAAGATGGAGCAAATGAGGTTTGCGTTCAATGCCAGCATTAAACGCAGTAAGAAAGATCAGATACTTGGTGCCGCAACAGTTAAAGCCACGCAGATAAAATTCTATCATAAAGGCGATACCATAGTCTATAATGCCGATGCCTTCCAGTTGGCCGAGGGCTCGATGCTCGACAATCTCATCAAGTCGATGCCTGGAGCAGAACTTAGTGATGACGGAGAAATTACAATTAATGGTAAGCACGTTGATGCACTTCTACTCAACGGTGAAGACTTTTTTAAGGGGAAAAACAAGATAATGCTGGAGAACCTGCCGGCATATATGGTAAAGAACATCAAGGTCTATGATCGTCTGGATGCCATGCAGCAGGCAATGGGCCGCAAGGACGGCGACTATGTGCTGGATGTGAATCTCAAGAAACAATATTCCATCGGATGGATTGGCAACGTAGAGGCAGGCTATGGCAGCGAGGACCGCTATCTCGCGCGTTTGTTCGCCTTGCGTTTTTCCGACGCTTCCCGTGTGGCTATCTACGCCAATCTCAACAATCTCAACGACACACGCAAGCCCGGTGAGAATTCCAACTGGACACCTGAGACGATGCCGACCGGTCTGCTTGCACAGAAGGCCGTAGGTGTTGACTATCTCATAAAGCCCAAGCGCACAATGAAGAAGTTCAGCGGCAACGCTGAGCTGAAATACACCGATGCTGACAACTACTCAGAGTCCACGGTGGAAAACTATCTCTCCGAGGGTAACACCTTCATGCGTAACCGCACTAAGAGCCGTCGTGACAACCTCGCCTTCTCTACCTCCCACCGTCTGGAATTCAAACAGAGTGACGGCATCAGCGGTGTGCAGCTGATACCATCTTTCGACTACTCGCGCTACAATCGCTTTGGCAGCAACCTCAGTGCCACCTTTGGCAGCGACCCCTTCAGCTATGCAGATAGTCGCGCCCTGCTCGACAGCATCTACACCATGCAGGGCGACAACCTGCGCAGAATAATGCTTAACCGCTATATACGCGAAGCAAAGTATAAAGGCTGGAAAAACACGTCGTCGCTCGTTATTGACCTGACTAAATATAATGGAGTAATGATTTATGGCCTGCAAGGCGACATAGAACACACAGCTCAGAAAGACTTGACCTTCTCCCGCTATAACCTGGCATATCCCAATCAGACACAAGGATCCTCGGAATTCCAAAACACATATACCCACGACAAGCCCAATCGTAATCTTAATTATTCTATTAATCCATTCTGTTATCTCAAATTTAATAAAGAAATGAGTATCCAGATAGCTGGCGATATTGGGCAAAGAATACGTCAACGTGAATATTCGCGTTACAATCTCGATGCCTTGTCGGAATGGGCGGAGGATACAGAACACAAATTGGGTGAATTGCCCTCGGAAACTGAATTTATGCTTCGCATTGTTGACCAGCAAAACAGTTACCATCTCAAAGAATATGATAATTATCAAGAAATGTACATTAATTATCAGTATGACCATTGGAGGCAGCAAGAAGATATTATGCGTTCATGGATGATGGTTTTCATACAATTACCTGTTACCCGTCATCATTACCGTTTGGACTATACGCATGGCAATGTATATTCAGGTATTACACGGCGTAATTCCTTTCTGTTTACTCCGACATTCCGGACTCGCTATCAATGGGAAAACCGCAAGCGCGAAATAGCATACCTGTACTATCTTGAACAGACAACTCCCAATATGACTAACCTCATAGAGGTGGAGAATACTACCGACCCGCTCAACATATATACAGGCAATAGCAAGCTCAGAAATATCAGCAAGCACTATATGTACCTCTTGTATCAAGCCAATAACCCCGAGAAAGAGACGAACTTCTCCACCCGCCTGACATACAACACCACTGTCAATGCCATAGCCTACGCCTACACCTACGACCGCACCACGGGCATACGCCACTACAGGCCGCAAAACGTAGATGGCAACTACCTGCTCGCTGCCGATATCAACTACAGCCGCCCACTTGACAAGCGCAAACGCCTTACCCTCAACACCATTACCCATGCCAAGCTTGACCACGGCGTTGACTATATCAGCGAGGACGCAGCCATAGCCCCCATGCGCAGCAGCGTCAACACGTGGTGGGGTACAGAGACAATCAGACTCAACTACAAACTCGGCAAGCACACCATCGGAGCCAAGGGCTACCTCGGCATCGGCCATGTCACCTCCTCGCGTGAAGGCTTCGATGCCTTTACCCTCTGTGACTTCAACTACGGACTGACCACCACAGTCAAGCTACCCTGCAACTTTGAAATATCCACCGACCTCACCATGTACAGCCATCGCGGATACGCCACCGGCAGTTCTAACACCAATGACCTTGTGTGGAACGCCCGCATCACAAAGAGCCTGCCCAAGCACGGACTTGTCTTTATGCTTGACGGCTTCGACATTCTCAATCAACTCAGCAACATCTCGCAGGTCATCAACTCGCAGGGCCGCACCGAGACATACCGCAACTCGCTGCCCAGCTACATCATGGCTCACGTCATCTACCGACTCAACAAAAAGCCGAAGAAGTAACGCGCAATGAAACGCCTGACTATTCTCGCTGTCTGTTGTATATCGTACGTAGTCTGCATGGCGCAGATTACCCGCAAATTCAACAACACC
>CADAZW010000128.1:3209-11352 GCA_902792555.1 uncultured Bacteroidales bacterium
AAGAAGTAACGCGCAATGAAACGCCTGACTATTCTCGCTGTCTGTTGTATATCGTACGTAGTCTGCATGGCGCAGATTACCCGCAAATTCAACAACACCTCGCTCACTGAGGCCCTGCGCACCATTGAGCAGGGACAGAGTGAGTACACCATAGCCGTCCTCGCCGACGGCTTGGCCGATCTGCGCACCTATGCCAACGTAAAGAATCTCAGCGTCCCCGATGCCGTCAAGCTCGTCTGCAAGGGCTTGCCCGTAAAGGTCAAGGTCAAGGGACAGAAAATCTACGTGCAGCGAAAGGATGTCAAGGCTCAGAAAGAGGATGTTAAGAAGACTGCAGAAATCCGTGGCTATGTCCATAACCGGCTAACGCACGAGTATCTGTATGATGTTAAAGTTTCTCTGATGAAGAACGACAGTATTGTCGCTACATGTATTATTGATAAGAATATAACATACCTCCATCCCGTTTGGTCTTTCGAGGTTGACATCAAGGAAGGAAGTGACTATGTCTTATTGTTTGAGAAGGAAGGATACAACATCTTGTCATGGCCGTTGAGGGAACAGGTGGCTAAGAAACCCCTGAAAAAAGGCGAAATGCGCGTTGTCGCGGATGTGCCGATGGACAAAGCGCCGAAGACTCACGAACTCAATGGAGTTACTATCAAGGCCACGAAGGTGAAGTTCTACCATAAGGGCGATACTCTCGTTTATGACGCCGATGCTTTTGAGACAGCCGAAGGCTCGATGCTTGATGCGCTGATAGACCAGCTGCCGGGGGTAAAACTCTATGACAATGGAGAAATCTATGTCAACGGGCGCAAGGTAGAGAGCCTTATGCTCAACGGTGAGGATTTCTTTAAGGGGAATAATAACATAATGCTGGAAAATCTTCCTGCATATATGGTCAAGAATGTCAAGACCTACGAAAAGACAGGACTTTTAACGCAGATGATGGGGCGTGATATGGGCGACAAGGAGTTCGTGATGGATGTGATTCTTAAGAAGCAATACCAAATCGGTTGGATTGGCAATGTAGAGGTCGGCAAAGGAAACCATAACTTATATATGGCAAGGCTTTTTGCGGTGCGATTCTCTCCGCAGTCACGCATCACCACCTTTGGGAAAATTAATAATCTTAGTGATGAGCGCAAACCTGGAGAGAACGATTTCTGGAGTCCCGAGGCGATGTCTTCCGGTTCAAGAAGGGCACAAAAGGCTGGCGCAGACCTCCTGTTTAACAGCAAGGACAAAAGAATAAAATATACGGGAAACATCGAGTTTACTCATACAGACCTTGAGAACCGTTCCAGAACAGCATCCGAAACCTACCTGCCTGACGGAAACATCTTCTCCCGCAATGTGTACGCGGGGCGAGATCGTAATCTCAAGCTTGACGTGCAGAACAAATTCTCGCTGATAAATAAAAAATATAGTAAGACAATGGAGCTCCAACCGAATCTGTCTTATAAGAAGTATGATTCTCATTCCGAAAACATATCTGCCACATTCGACAAAGAGCCTTCCATAGAGTCCGTAACAGAGATAATTGACAGTGTGTATCAGAGCGATAATCCCGCACTGCTCTCCACTATCATCAACAGAAATCTTAACAGAGACAAGCGAGACGGATATCAGCTTAACATGAGTCTGCCTTACAGCTTCTTCTCTGCACTTAATCCATCCAAGACTTGTTCTTTCTCATTGGGCGGCAACGTTAGTTACTCAACGCAGTCTAACGACAACTGGCGCCAGACGAGCGTTGACTATCCCAGCAATACGGCAAAGGCATCAGACATACGCAACAGATACTCTCATAGCTACCCCGACCATCATTTCGGGGCCAACACAAGCGTGGGGTTGGGACAGCAGATAATGCCGGGATTCAGTATTGACTACCGATACAGTATAGGGTATAACAGTTCCCATAATGACAACAGGACATATATGCTTGAACGCCTGGCAGGATGGGATGACCTTAATGAGCACCAGATAGGCCTGCTCCCCTCTGAGGAAGAATACCTCATGTGCATAGACACGAACAACAGCTCTTACAGACGTTCCTCTAATGTGCATCAGACACCGAGTGTCAGACTGACTTATGTCTATGACTATTGGACAGGACAACGTAAGGAGAAGCATAACCATTATGAGATGACTCTGTCAATGCCACTGGCTTTCAATCACGAGAAGCTTGATTATGCACGCGGCACTTATGACGGCATTACAAAGAGAAACACCTGCTTCTTCAATCCATCTTTCACGGCGCGACTGCTGGCCAATAATTTCAATGACGAATTGTCATTCAACTACCGCATTTCACATTCGGCTCCTCCAATGATGTATTCTCTCGATTATTGTAATGATGCCGACCCCATGAACATATTCTATTACAATGCCGACCTCAAGAATATGGCCTCCCATAACGCCAGCCTCAACTACACCCACAAAAACACGGAGAAAGAATTGAACTACTCCCTCAACACCTCCTATAACATTACTACAAACTCCGTGGCAATGAGCTACATCTACGACCGTGCGACTGGCATACGCTCTTTCAGGCCGTCGAACGTAAGTGGCAACTATAACTTCCAGCTAAACTTCGGATATTCCCGGCCTCTTGACAAGCAGAAACGCCTTTCACTCGGCAATAATCTAAACTGGAACATGATTCACGGCGTTGACCTCGTGGGCACAGACACCGGCTCGGCACCTGAGAGGAGCAGCGTAATGACCTACTGGATTAACGACCACCTCCACCTCAACTATAGGGTAAACAGATTCTTCAGGATAGGGGCAAGAGGCCATATAGGATATGGGCGTAGCACCTCCAGGCGTGAAGACTTCAACAATGTAAACCTCTACAATTTCGACTATGGCCTTAACGCGACACTTCCGATGCCATGGAAGATGCAGCTCTCTACCGACATTACCATGTATAGTCGCCGCGGAGATGCCAGCAGTGCCGCCAACACTAACGACCTCGTATGGAACGCACGACTCAGCAAGACTTTCCTCAAGGCCGGCCTCACCTTCGCCCTCGACGGCTTCGACATCCTCGGCCAGCTTAGCAGTCTCTCGCAGTATCTCAACTCGCAAGGTCGTACCGAGTCCTACCGCAACACCCTCCACAGCTACGTCATGGCCCACGTACTCTACCGCCTCAACAAGAAGCCGAAGAAGAACGGAAAAGAAGCAGAGAAGTAAGGAGGTTGATATGCTGAAAAATCGAAAAACGGAAAGAAACCGCCAGTTGCAAGTGGCTTCTTTCTTTTTTTTATACGAAAATCACTAATTCTGCAGAACAGTCGTAGGATACTGCTCTCACAATTTCTAAGGGCGCGCTCGGCAGCACCCAATGCGAGGGCCGCAGATCTTAGAGTGAACAGATAGTAATTTGACGCGAGGAAGTTGAAATTTGTCGCGAGGAAGTTGAAATTTGTCGCGAGAAGCCTGATTTTTGTCGCGAGGAAAATGAAATTTAATCGCGAATGAATTAAAGTTTAATCGCGAATGAACTGAAATTAAATCGCGAATCGCGAACAAATTAAAGTTTAATCGCGAATGAATTTTAACGAGCACGGAGCAAAACTCCGTCTTTGCGTGATTTGATGGGCTCTCCACGAGGTTAAGCAAATTCTTCTCAGTGTTAATTTTTTTCTTTACAAAAAACGGGGAGCTAACTTCTCGTTAACTTCCCGTGTGTTCGGTATTGCTTTTTGCCTGACTGATGCCGTGACAAGTGGCGTGGCGTCTGGCTCACTTGGGCATGGTGACGGTGAAGTAAGGGCTGGGGGTGTGCTCCTGATGGGCGATGGCCTTGAGCTGCTCCACGATGTCGGGGTGCTGGGCGGCTACGTCGTGATCCTCATGGAGGTCGGTGGCGAGGTTGTAGAGGCTGCATGTCCCGCCCCGGCTGATGAGTTTCCAATCTCCCTTGCGTACAGCAACTTGGTCGGTTTCGTTAAATTCCCAGTAGAGGTGGTCGTGGACGGCCTGCTTCTTGCTTTTGCCTCGCAGGGTGGGCAGGAATGATATGCCGTCGAAGTGGTCGCGCTCTTTCTGTGGGTTGGCGTAGCGGGTGGCATAGTCGCGCACTCCTATGATGTCGCAGAAGGTGGGCATGATGTCCCAGAAGGCTATCTGGGCGTCGCTGCGGCTGCCGGCCCTGACATGGCCGGGCCAGCGCACGATGAAGGGTATGCGTATGCCGCCTTCGTAGGTCTGGCGCTTGAGGCCGCGCAGCAGGCCGTCGCGGTTGAAGAAGGTGGGGTCGGCGCCGCCTTCCTCATGGGGGCCGTTGTCACTGCTGAAGATAAGTATGGTGTTGCTGGCGAGACCCTTGCGCTCGAGCATGTCCATTATCTCGCCCACATAGGCATCGAGGCGTGTGATCATGCCGGCGAACTGTGCGTGGACATGGCTGATGGCGTTGTAGCGGCTGCCCTCGGAGCCGCCGTAGGTCTTGTCATCGGCAAACTGCTGCCGGTAGGCGGCGAGTATGCTGTCCTGCGGCTGCACGAGCTCGGCATGGGGGAGGGTGTAGGTGAAGAGGCCGTAGAAGGGTGTGCTGCCGTCCTGCCTGTCGAGCCACTCCAGGGCCTTGCGGTGGATGATGTCGGCGGAGTACTGGCTGCGCTGGAAGTAGTCTGGGCCGTACATGGGGTGCTGGATGTTCTGCTCCATCACCTCGCGCACCACGGCGGTGTCACCCAGGGCGCGGCTGTAGCGGTTGAGGAAGTTGGGGTAGTAGAGGTGGGCCTGAAACTGGCAGATGTAGCCGTAGAACTCGTCGATGCCGCGCTTGTCGGGGGTGGAGACGGAGCCTTCGTAGCCGCCTGCCCACTTGCCGAACTGGGCGGTGGTGTAGCCGTTGTCCTTCATTATCTCTGGCAGCACGATGTGGGCGGGGTCGAGTGGGTGCTGGCCGCTGATGGCATAGTCGGTGTTCTCGCCGTAGCGTATGCTGCCGCTCCAGTACTCCTTGTTGCCCCTGATGGCGCAGTGGCCGGTGTGCTGACCGGTCATGAGGGAGGCGCGCGAGGGTGCGCTGACGGGACTGCCGGCGTAGGCCTGGGTGAAGAGCATGCCCTGGCTGGCCAGGCGGTCGATGTTGGGGGTGCGGATGTATTGTTGGCCGTAGCAGGCGAGGTCGCCGTAGCCCATGTCGTCGCAGAGCACGAAGATGATGTTGGGCTTCTGTTTGCCGTGGCTCATGGCTGCCAGCGGCAGGAGCAGGGCTGCTGCTGAGATTTTGCTATTCATATTTTAGAAGGAGTCGGATTACTTGTTTTTGTTATCGCGCTTCGCGCTCAGTCAAGAGTCAAGAGTCATTTTAATTTGACAATTGGACAATTTACTATTTCACAATTTAGCAAGCCGTTGGGCATAAATTTTTGAATAATTTCTGATAATCTTTCTTTGTATGTTGGCACCGGCTTCGCCGACAGCCAACGAAAGTCTTCGCGATGCCTTCGGCATTCAAATCTCAAATAATATTTGTTACCGTTTTATATATACTTGTCGATGCCTTGCTCACGGTGGATGAGGTGTATCTTGATCTGGGGATAGAGGCGGCGGAGGTGTTCGGCGAGGTGCTGGGCGCTGTAAACGCTGCGGTGCTGGCCGCCGGTGCATCCGAAGCTGAACATCAGACTGGTGAACCCACGGCGTATGTAGGTCTCGGTGTGGTGCTCGGCGAGGGGATAGACATGGCTGAGGAACTGGAGTATCTCGCCGTCGCTCTCGAGGAAGTCGATGACTTCGCGGTCAAGGCCGGTGAGCTGCTTGTAGGGCTCGTAGCGGCCGGGGTTGTGGGTGGAGCGGCAGTCGAAGACGTAGCCGCCGCCATTGCCGGAGGGGTCAGCGGGTATTCCCTTCTTATAGCTGAAGCTGTAGATGGTGACGGTGAGGGGGGAGGAGGGAGGGGTTGATAGTTGATAGTTGAGAGTTGAGAGTTGAGAATTGATAATTGAATTGAGCACCTGCTTCAGATAGGGATAGCTGTCTGCTGCGCCGGTGGCGAGCAGTTGCCGTAGGTTGGCGAGGGCTGGCGGTATGGAGTGGAGGAAGTAGGCCTTGCGCTCGTGGAGGCCACGGAATCCGTAGGCGCCGAGCACCTGGAGCAGACGGAAGAGCACCATCAGCCGCAGGCGTTGTCTGAGCAGGGTGCCGTCGGTGGGGCGCAGCTCTGACGAGGCTTCTACATAGGTGTCGATGAGTTGGTTGCGTAGCTCGGCGGGGTAGCGGGCGGAGGCCTGCCAGAGGAAGGAGGCGAGGTCATACTCCACGGGGCCGAGGCGGCAGCCCTGATAGTCGATGAGGTAGGGCTGTCCGTCGGCGAGCATCACGTTGCGGGCCTGGAAGTCGCGCAGCACGAGCGTGGGCTCGCCATCGGCGGTGAGGGCGAGGATGTCGGCGGTGAGGCGCTCAAGGTCGTGCTGCAGGGATATCTCGTTGAAGTCGATGGCGGGCAGCAGCTTGAGGAAGCAGTACTTGAAGTAGTTGAGGTCGAACATTATGCTCATGCTGTCCATCCGTGGGGTGGGGTAGCATAGCGAGGTGTCGAGTCCGCGTGCTCCGAGTATCTGGAAGCGGGGCAGTACGGCTATGGCCTGGCGCAGCAGCTGTTGCTCGGCGGGGGAGTAGCCGCCGCTCTCGCGTCCTTGGCTGATGGCCTGGTAGAGCGAGGTGCTGCCGAGGTCGGCCTGCAGATAGGCCATCTGGTCGGGGCTGACGGCTAGCAGGTGGGGCACGGGCAGTCTGCACTCCTCAAAATGGCGCGTCAGGCCGATAAAGGCGCGGTTTTCCTCCAGCGAGGTGCCGAGGGTGCCTATCACGCTGCGGCCCTGGTGGTCGCTCATGCGGTAGTACTGGCGCGGACTGCCCGAGCCGGTGATGGGCTCGACGGATGCAGGCTCTGCTGCGTAGAGATTCTTATATAGTGAAATGAGTCGTTGCATAGGGTGGGAGGGGTAGGAGATCTGCGCGGCTGAACCGCGCGGCACAGGGGGAAAGATGAATCCAGAGGTGGGCCTGCGTGGGGAACCACGCAGCACAGTGGTTGATTGGTTAACGGTTATTGGTTATTGTTTATTGTTTATTGGTTATTGGTTAACGGTTATTGGTTATTGTTTATTGGTTAACGGTTATTGGTTATTGTTTATTGGTTATTGGTTAACGGTTATTGCTCCTTTTGTCATTCGGTATAGGATGGGGAAGGGGTTGGCGCGGCGATGGACAAACCACCAGCCGGCCTCCTTGAGGGTGCGCCACAGGGCGCCGGCGATGCCGTAGCAGTGGCGGAAGGTGGCTCCCTTGGTGAGCTGTAGCTGGGGATTGGTGAGGAAGGCTTGGCCCGTTGAGCCCGGAGCTGTCTGCACTATGACCTTGGGGATGAAGATGACCTTGAGGCCCTGACGCAGGGCGTCGGCCAAGAATACGTCTTCCTCGCCGGCACAGAGGCGGGGCGCGCCCAAGCCGAAGTGGGGGTTGAAACAGATGCGGCCTACCACCGACTTGCGACGGAAGGTGAGCTCTACGCTTGAGGCGTAGTAGCCTGCCCTGACGGCTTGGGGATAGTCCATGCTGAGGTGGGGATATCGCTGTCTTGGATGGCAGTCATAGTCCTCGGAGGCGAAGCAGATGATGTCGGCCTCGGGGTGGTCGGCATATGCCTGCCTGACCTGAAGGATGCGCTGCCCGGTGTAGCGGCAGTCGTCGTCGGCTATGATGCAGATGTCGGCGGCGGCATGGCGCAGGGTATTGTTGCGATTGCGGCTCAGTCCGCGCCCCTCGATGGTGCTGAGCAGCACGTCGGGCCTATTAAGCAGACTTGCCGGGACAGCGTGGGTGCCGTCGTCCTGGTGGGAGATGACATAGCTTACCCCCTCCTGCTGCGGCATCAGCACGGCAGGTACCTGACTGATGCGCTGGCCGACGGTGGAAATCAGTATGTTGACTGTGGGCAGCATGGAGGGCTATAGGTGGAATCTGTTGAGAGTGTCGATGATGTAGTCTTGCTCCCCGGCGGTGAGCGTGGGGTTGAGCGGCAGGCTCAGCTCGGTGGCGCAGAGCTGCTCGGCAACGGGCAGCGACGTGCTGTTAAGCTCGGCATAGGCTGCCTGCCTGTGAGGCGGAGTGGGGT
>CADAZW010000129.1 GCA_902792555.1 uncultured Bacteroidales bacterium
GGAGTATGCCGTTGTCAACCTTAGCGGTAATCTTCTCAGGGTCAACATTCTCTGGCAAGGCGTAGGTCTGCTCAAAGTTGGTGTAATAGAATTCGCGCCTCAGATAGTGCTCCTTCTTGTCCTCGTCCTTGTGCTCCATCTTGTTTTCGAGCTTTACCTCCAGGCAGCCTTGGTTGGTTACGTTGACGCGGCAATACTCTTTCTTCAGACCGGGCACGGCGATCTCCATAGTGAACTTTTCCACATCTTCCTTGACATTAACTGCAGGTGCTGTGGAGTTCATCTTCGGCATCCAGTTGGTATCAAAGAAATCATCAAAGAAGTTTGACATCAGGTTTGTGTCATTGTTTCTACGTGCTAGTAACATAATTAATACCTCCTGTTTTTTGTTTTTAAATGGTTAGACTTGTTTTAACTTTCTAACCCTGTTTAAGGCACGGGGTGTGCCACAAAGAGAAAGACTGCCATAACGGCACGCTATGGTGACATTATGGCAGACAGGAAACGGAAGAAAGGCTGCTGCTAATATATTATAAATAGGTAGGTATTGTTTTCTGTCACAGACTCCAAGGTAAACACCCTCTTGCCCTGCACGGCTCCTACGGAGAATATGCCATTCAGCTTTGGGTCGTCAGTCTTTATCGGCCCGGGGGGTATATTGTGCAGTGCTGAGGTAGGCACGGAGATTGTCTGCTCGTAGGTGCGGAAGTTCTCAAGGGTGATAAGCCAGTTGTCGTTAGACAGGGCGATGTCCTTGCCAAAGACCGTTACCGTGGGTGGCACATGGGAGTCAACGCGTATGGCCACTCTCACCTTGATGCGCGACATATTGTCGTCGTCGTCAGAGCAGGCGCAGAATGCCAGGGTGCAAAGCAGCAGGAGGAAAGCAATTCTGAAGATTTTCATAGGGTATAGAGGTTAAGATGTTTTTCTTTGGCAAAAATAGCAAAAAATTCCTCGACGGCAATAACTTGCAACCGAAAAAACATTGTTTCAACGGAGCACATACGGCAATTTGTGTTTTTTTAACTTCTATGGTTGTCAGCACAAAGAAATGGCAGGCCAAGTTGGTTTAGCAAAGCCTAGAAGAGGCATAAATTGAGAAAAGGTGGGCTAAATTTGTGCGAATTCTGATATTTCTTCTTACATTTGCATTTTATAGGACATAAATCTAGACTGTGGACGAAGCAGAATACACATATAACCTACTTGACAAGATAGACTCGCCTGCCGACCTGCGCAAGCTCAGCGTGGAGCAACTGCCGGAGGTTTGCAGCGAGATCAGGCATCGCATAATAGAAGTGCTGGCCGAACATCCGGGTCATCTGGCCTCCAGCCTTGGGGCCGTGGAAATCACTGTGGCGCTCCACTATGTGTTTGACACCCCGGAAGACCGCATAGTGTGGGATGTGGGCCACCAGGCCTATGGTCACAAGATACTGACCGGCAGACGCGACGCCTTCAGCACCAATCGCCAGCTGGGAGGACTAAAGCCTTTCCCCTCCCCCGAAGAGAGCGAATATGACAGCTGCGTATGCGGCCATGCCTCCAACTCCATCTCCATTGGTCTGGGCATGGATGTAGCAGCCAGGATTCAGGGACAGGAAGAGCGCAAGGTAGCCGTGGTGATTGGCGACGGAGCCATGAGCGGCGGACTGGCCTTTGAAGGACTGAACAATGTGTCATCAACGCCCAACAACATGCTCATCATCCTCAACGACAACAATATGAGCATCGACCGCAGCGTGGGAGGCATGAAGCAATACCTGCTAAGGCTGCACACCAGCAAATGGTACAACCGTTTCCGTTTCCGCACCGCCAGAGGGCTAGATCGCATGGGACTGCTCAACGAAAAGCGCAAGAATGCCATACTGCGTCTCAACAACTCGCTCAAGTCGCTCATCACCCGCGAGCAGAATATATTCGAGGGCCTTAACATCCGCTACTTCGGTCCTGCCGACGGTCATGATGTAGTAAGGCTGGTGAAGATGCTGCAGAGAATCAAAGACATGAGCGGCCCCAAGCTGCTGCACATCCATACCCTGAAAGGCAAAGGCTTGGAGGCTGCCGAAAAGAATGCCGCCGTATGGCATGCACCGGGCATGTTTGACCCCAAGACAGGCGAGCTGATTAACCTAGAACGCAAAGAGCCCGAGCCCCCAAAGTTCCAGGAAGTGTTTGGCGAGACGCTGCTCGAGCTGGCACAGAAGAACGACAAGATAGTGGGTGTAACGCCGGCCATGCCCAGCGGATGCTCAATGACCACAATGATGGTGGAGATGCCCAACAGGGTGTTTGACGTAGGCATTGCCGAGGGACACGCCGTAACCTTCTCTGCCGGTATGGCCAAGGACGGACTGCTGCCCTTCTGCAACATCTACTCCTCGTTTGCACAGCGAGCCTACGACAATATCATCCACGACGTGGCCATAGGAGGACTGCATGTGATAATATGCCTTGACCGAGCCGGACTGGTTGGTGAGGACGGGCCTACCCACCATGGAGCCTTCGACATAGCTGCACTGCGCACTGTGCCTAACCTCATCATCTGTTCACCGATGACCGAGCCTGAGCTGCGCAACCTGATGTACACAGCTA
Source organism: uncultured Bacteroidales bacterium (assembly GCA_902792555.1). Lineage (GTDB taxonomy): Bacteria > Bacteroidota > Bacteroidia > Bacteroidales > Bacteroidaceae > UBA6382. The sequence continues at coordinate 2,599 of CADAZW010000129.1, forward strand.
CCCTGCATGCTCATCCCTGGGTGATACGCTATCCGCGAGGTAAGGGCTCCACCATCGACTGGCGCACCGAGATGCAGGAAATAGCCATAGGCACAGGACGTAAGCTAAGAAGCGGCAGCCGACTGTGTGTGCTCTCGATTGGCCCCCTTGGAGTAACCGTTGACAATGCCATACGCAATAGCGGACTCAACGATGTGGCCCACTATGATATGCGCTTCGTTAAACCGCTGGACAATAGCATAATGCGCGAAGTGGCTGAAGCAAACTATGAAAAGATAATCACCATAGAGGACGGCTCGCTGAAAGGCGGATTCGGCAGCTGTGTGGCTGAGTGGCTGGAGAGTCACAGATGCACTACCCCACTGCAATGCCTTGGCCTGCCCGACAACTTCGTGGAACATGGCCCCGTAAAGGAACTCTATCGCATAACCGGACTCGACGAAGATAGCATAAAGAAACTCATATCTATTTGAAGTTTGAAATTTGAAATTTTTGCCAGGTCCGGTGGCATACGTTAACCAATAATTCCTCATTCCTAATTCCTCATTCCTAATTCCTCATTTCTAATTCCTAATTCCTAATCCCCAACTCCAATGAAGATCATCATAGCCGGAGCAGGGCGCGTAGGCACCCATCTCGCTAAACTCTTTGCAAGAGAGAACCACAACATCATCGTGCTTGACGAGAATCCAGAGAAGCTCAATATGTTGC
>CADAZW010000130.1 GCA_902792555.1 uncultured Bacteroidales bacterium
GGCCCGCGTCCTCCCCGCCGCGAAGGTGGTGCTCCTCGCCGTGAAGGCAATGGCGGGCCCCGTCGCGAGGGTAATGGCGGTCCCCGCTTCTAAACAATGAAATTCTTTGCCTGAACGCGGCGCGTTAGGCTGCTATCAGGCAGAAATCTCAATAGATGCCGTCCGTGATGAATATCGCGGGCGGCGTTTTGTGTGGACATTAATGGCCCTTTTTTTGCAAGAAAATACGGCCAAAATGCTGTGTAGACATGGTAAAAATGTAAAAACAAAGCATAAAAAGTGTTTTTTTTACGTGAAAACTTGCTTATATAAATATATTTGCCATACCTTTGCAGCGTCAAAACCTTTTTATTAACTTTAAATTTTAATTTTTAACTTTAACTTTAAAATTTAGTATTATGAAGAAATTGATTCTTGCTGCATTCGTTGCAGTTGCGTCTCTGACCGCAAGCGCCCAGTGGTGGGCAGGTGGTGAAGTTGGTTTCAACTCCTATCGTTCTACCGTTGATGGCCACAAGGTTGGTTCCGCTTCAAACTTTGTTGTAGCTCCTGAGATTGGTTACAAGCTCAATGACAAGCTCGACGTAGCTGTTCTGATTGGTTATGCTCACGCTGAGGACGGCAACAAGATTTTCAACTATGAGATCCAGGACTTTGACGTAGCCAATGGTTTCAAGCTCAATCCTTATCTGCGTTACAACTTCGCAGAGGCTGGCAACTTCAAGTTCTTTGTTGACGGTGGTGTATCCTATGCACTGCTTCACGTATGTGGCGTAGACAAGAGCGCTAATGTTTGGGAGCTTGGCGTTAAGCCCGGTATCTCTTACTCTCTGAGCGACAAAGTTAGCCTCGTAGCTCACGTTGGTAGCTTCGGCTGGCAGTTCGTAAAGCAGGGTGATTTCAAGCGCAATGCTTGGGAGGCTGGCCTTGATGGCAACAACATCAGCCTTGGCTGCTATGTTAGCTTCTAATTTAGACAGCGTAACATTGTAATTAGGTAAAGATTACCTATAATTAATTAGAATATAAGGGCGGCACAGCTTGTGTCGCCCTTATTCTGTGTATTATTTGACAAAAAAGGGGGTGTAATGATGGACAATATAATGGTTTTTGATTAACTTTGCGGTGCAGTGTAAGAAATGCACCGTCTCTCCGCAAACGATTAACGACCATAAAATATGAGAAAGCTCTCTCTCCTCTCAATCATTTTTGTTACCGTTGCTCTTGGCGCATTGCTTGATGCTTGCACCGACGACGTGGACAAGAGCGATATGTACACTTTTCGAGGTCAAACTGTGCTTGACATTCTGAGCACCGATCCCGACTACTCTAATTACAAGGCATTGCTTGAGCGAGTGAAGTTTAGTTCCAACGTCATTGCAGCCGATAACGAGAAAGCGGGGTCTTCCACTGCAGCCCAGTTGCTTGCCACGCGCGGCAACTATACCGTCTTTGCACCCACCAATGAAGCGTTGCAGTCTTACATCGACTCTGTAAGTAACACTCCTAACCTGCCAATCAGCCAGATCAGCGACTCGCTGGCTATCGATATTGTCAAAAACTCCATCATTGACTCTCACGATGACAAGGCCTATCTCTCAGTTGACTTTCCCGCCGGAGTGCTCGACCGCACCAATCTCGACGACCGTTTCATAGCCGTAGATTTCCAGCCCGGCGAGGAGCGACTTCGCATCGTTCTCAACAGCAGTTCCAACATAGTCCGCCTTGATCTGCAGGCCTCAAATGGTGTTGTTCACGGCATCGACCATGTTCTCTCCTTTACCAATTCCAATTTGGCTCAGCTCATCAGGCAGACGCCTAATCTTCAAATCTTTGGTCAGTTGCTTCAGATTACCCACTGGCAGGACTCCCTTACCAAGTATCGCGATCAAGAGTACGAAAAATACGAGCACGGTCCGGGCAATTTCTACGACGGCATTACCAATTATCCCACTCTCACTCCGCTCCACCGCTATTATGGATATACCGCCTTTGTTGAGACTGACAGCGTGCTGCAGCTCTATTGGCAACTGCCTACCGTGCGCTATAAGGAAAACGGCACCATAGAGAATTGGGAAGACGAAATCTATCCCGCCATCATTCGCAAGTGTAAGGAGCTATATCCAGAGTTTACCGATACCGACCCTGTGTCGGAAAACAATCCCGTCAACAAATTTGTGGCTTATCACCTGCTGCCCGAGCGTATCCGCTGGGACCAGATTGTGCTCCACCATTGCGAGATGGGCTACGGCTATGACAATCCCACTCAGCTTGGCGTGGACTGCTATGAGTACTATGAGACTATGGGCTATAAGCAGCGCCGTCTCATGAAGATTACCGAAGGTGCTCAGAGCGATGGCAAGCGCATCAATCGCAAGGTGACCTATGACTATGGAGAGTATGGCAACGAACTCAATGTCAAGTCGGTGGAGCGTCCGGGCATACTTATCACCGAGAACAACGGAAAATATATCCACCAGGCTCTCAACGGTTTCTACTATCTTATCAGCGAACCGCTCGTCTACGATGAGGGAGTGCCCAACTCTGTGCTTAATGAACGCCTGCGCTGGGACTATTCCTCACTTATACCTGAGCTTATTACCAACAATTTGCGCAATATGCGCAGCAACACCTTCTACGCCCTGCCCGCCAACTTCTTCGACCACATCAGGATGTCAGAGGCCACTCAATTCAAATACAATGCCTACTATACTGCTACCGTTGAAAACTATCAAGGTGATGAGGAGAATATCAATGGGCAGTACGACTTCACAATCGAGCTGCCACCCGTGCCCTACCGCGGTACCTATGAGTTTCGTATCAGCGTAGCCCACGGCTCCCACCTTGGCATGGCGCAGCTCTACATCGGCAAGGATCCCAATCGTCTGCAGGCCTGTGGATTGCCAGTTGACCTGAGGCTCAGTGTAAGCAGCGATGTTATCGGCTATAAGCTCGACGGTCCCGACTGGGAGATCAACCGCCAGGTAGACAAGGACATGCGTCTTCGTGGATGGATGCGTCCACCTCAGCATGACGGCATCAAGACCGGCGGCGGTCCTCCCGTAGAGTCTATGCGCTCCTCAGTGAGCAAGGGCCCCTATGCCCGACTACGCTACATAGTCACCACCGGCACCTTTGACCCCGACGACCGTCTCTATATGCGAGTAAAGAATGTGCTGGAAAACACTTCCGCCAGCTTTGAGCTCGATATTCTGGAATTTGTGCCAAAAATAGTTATAGGGTATAGACCCAATATAATCTTTTTTCTTAACTTTGCGTCATAATGCCGCAAGACAGTACGGATAAGACGTTAAGAATTTCTGTGGTGATGTGCACCTACAACGGTGAGCGTTACCTCCGTGAGCAGATGGACAGCATCCTTCGGCAGACTTACCCTGTGGAGGAGATAGTGGTGCAGGACGACGGTTCCACAGACGGCACCATGCAAATCCTGGAGGAATATGCACAGCATAATCCTCTAGTTAAAGTGTTTAGCAACGACAGCGGCCAGCACGGCATCAATGCCAATTTCTTTTTCGCCATGCGCAGGGCTAAGGGCGACTATATTGCCATCTCCGACCAGGATGATATCTGGGAGCTCGACAAACTGCGTCTGCAGGCCGAGGCCATTGGCGACAAGATGCTATGCTCCGGTTTCTCGGTGCCGTTTTCAGCCGACGGATTCCCCGTGCAGGTAGATTGGCGGCGCCCCTGTCTGCACTTGCTACGCAACTGCTATCTCAGCGAGATGCCCGGTCATACCATGCTGATGCGCCGCGATTTGCTGGACTACCTCAAGGAAGGCGAGAA
>CADAZW010000131.1 GCA_902792555.1 uncultured Bacteroidales bacterium
TTCAAAAAAGTTTTAATCCCGTGGAAAAATAAACTAATCCCGTGAAGAAAAATTTTAATCCCGTGGAGCTGGCGTTTTCCACGGGATTAGATTTCGTTTTAAGGCTTTTAGATTTCGTTTCAAGGCTTTTAGTTTTGATTTCCACGGGACTAAATTACCCTACATATTAAACCGTCTGTTTTTCAACTCTTTAACCGAAACGTTGCAGGAATGTATGTAAAAAACATTTTATTTTTTTTTAGGCAATGACACAGATGTTGGCACAGAGAGAGCATGACTATTTCGCAGAGAATTTAATCTGGTCCAACTGCTATATTGTTGCCTTAATTTTTATAATTCAACTTGAATTATTTAGAATTTAACTTGAATTATTCTGTGAGCTCGCGTTTAGATTTCACAAAGACGCAGATAAATTTCGTGGACTTAGGTTTCTAGGTATTGCTGGAGCCGCTTGAAGGCTGGGGTAAGCAGTGTGGTCTCGACTTCCTGTCCGCTGGGTGAGCGGAAGCGGCACAGGCGTTGCTTGGGCTGCAGGGAGCTGATGAGTTGGATGTTGACGATGGTGCTGCGGTCGGCACGGACGAAGACTGCGGGATTGAGTTCTTTCTCCAGCGCCCCGAGACTTATGAGCACGGTGGCGGAGGAGTGGAATGATGTCATTAGCGAGTAGTTACCATCGCCCTTGAAGTAGGCTATGTCCTTGAGGTCGGCAATGATTGTGCCGCTGGCTGTGCGTAGGGTGATATGCTCGTCGGTCGCCTTATCGGTTATCTTCAGTATGTTGCGTGCCAGATCGTTGGTGGCATCCTTGATGGCTTCGCGGCGTATGGTTTCTATCATCTGTTCGCGCTGCTGCTTTTCCTGCTGCAGGCGTATGAGTCGGCGGCGGTTGCGGCGTTTCTCATACCATCGGGCTGCTCCCCATATGGCTGCTGCCAGCAGGAGTAGGGCTATGAGCCATATCCACCAGTGCTGCCACCACTGGAGCGGCGGTTGGATATAGGTGTCCTCCTCATCATAGGCTAGCAGGTCGGCGGGGCGGAAGGATGTCATCTCTTCCAGTCCTGCCATCCACACGGTGCCGTCGGATTGTTCGGCCATAGTGGCCATAAGAGGCTCCTGAGAGGTGAATCCGTTGAGGTTGTTGAAGAAGCGGGTGCCGCTCGTGGTATAGCTGCTGTCGAGGCGGCTGACGAAGAGTCCGTCGATGGCTGCCACGACCATATAGCCCTTGGCCGAGACATGGAGTGAGCGCACTTCATGGCCGGCCAAGCCCTCAAGGTAGAGGGGCTGTATTTCTCCGTTGCGGATGATGAAGAGGGAGTCTTTGGAGGCGAAGATAATATTGCCGCGGTTGTCGCGCTCCATCGTGGTGATGATGAGTTGCTGAGGATAGTCGAGCTTGTTGCCGTCGGCATAGAGTCCGAAGGTGGAGCCTACCCATAGGCGGCCCTGTGAGTCCTGGGCGGCGCACCAGGGGTGGGGTATGGTGGTATAGAGTGTGTCGATGGCTCCGGGGGCATTGGGCGAGATGGCGCAGACGGCCTTGCGGCTGCCTACGATGAGGCGGCCGCCTGCCTCAGCCACGAAGATGTAGCGGTCGTTGGGCAGTCCGAGCCAGCTCACCTGGGGTGTGGAGGCTGGGTTGATGCAGGCAATATCGCCGTTGCCTGCCATATATACCTTATTATTTATATTGACGGCGGAGGGGGCGTAATAGTTGTCGGGGTTGTCGTCAAGTATCTTGTTGCCGTGGAGGATCTTGCCGTTGAGGGTGCCGAGGATGAGGGTGCCGTCGTCGGATGTGGCGATGGCGCGTACGATATCGTCGGGGTCGGTGAGGCGGTGGTTGGTGAAGCAAAGGTTGTAGAAGCAGTAGAGCCCCTGGTAGGTGGCCACCCACAGGCGGTCCCAGCGGTCAACGAGCAAATCCTTGATGAGGTTGAATCCGGAAGCGATGGCGTTCACCTCATGGCCGTTGTATTCATAGACGGTGTGCTCGTCAGCGATGACGAGATTGCCGTTGGCCAGCGTCCTGACGGTGAGTCCGTAGTTGGCGGATGTGAAGGGGAAGGGCGTGCGCGTGGCCAGGCCGCGGGCGGTGATGGAGTAAATGCCGTTGGAGGCGAAGGCCAGTCCGCCGGCAACGGTGAATATGTCGGTTTTGGTAGAGAGGAGCTGTGTCCTGCCCCGGTGCAGGCGATAGAGACCCTTTGGCGTGGGGATATAGATGCCGGAGGTGTCGAGGCAGAGCTTGCGGTCGGGAGTCATAAGGTCAAGCAGCGGACTGCGCACTACGGGCTGGTAGCCTTTGGGCGTGAGCCGGCACAGCAGGCGGTGAGTTTCCTGCTCGTCCTCCAGCAGCAAATAGCCGTTGGGCAGCATGGGGGTGTTGAAATTGTTGAAAAGCCGATGGCCCTCTGGGTCGATGGGGCGGGGCTCCACGCTGCTGAATGAGGTGAGCCACTGGCGGCGGAAATCGAAGGCCCATACACTGCCTTCCGTTTCGGCAAAGCCTACGATGTTGAGTCGGCGCCCCTTGAGGAAGGGTGTGAACTGCCGGCCGTCATAGCGCACGAAGCCCGAGAGGGTTCCTACGTAGATATAGCCGCGAGAGTCCTGCCAGAGACGCTCGGTCTGCATCTGGGGTAGGCCGTCCTGGGTTACGAAGCGACGGAAGGTGAGACGGCTGTCTATCTGTGACTGTCCGACGAGGCAGAGGCACAGGGCCAATGCTGTGAGAAATATGTGTTTTTTCTTTTGCATGATGCAAATTTACTGAAAAACGCGTAGTGGGGAAAATATTGTCCTGAAAATATTTTCCAAATGGATGAGTTCGTCACGCAGGGAGGGGAGTTCGTCAAAATATTTTTGGTAATGACATAGATTTTGGCACAGATTACTCATAATGCATCCAATTCTGACTGCGTTAGTTGTATGTTTATTGCATAGTAGCGTTGATTAGAATAGAAGTCTTTTGCGTGATCATTGCCTAAGTTTAATCTAATCCCGTTCAAAAAAGTTTTAATCCCGTGGAAAAATAAACTAATCCCGTGAAGAAAGATTTTAATCCCGTGGAGCTGG
>CADAZW010000132.1 GCA_902792555.1 uncultured Bacteroidales bacterium
CGGGGTCCCACCTCTTCCCATTCCGAACAGAGAAGTTAAGCCCGCCTGCGCCGATGGTACTGCAATGCAATGCGGGAGAGTAGGAGGCCGCCATCTTTCTTTTGAAGAAAATCCCTGAATCGCTTGTCGGTTCGGGGATTTTTGCGTATATTTGCACCGTTTTTTCTAAGCGTTGGGGACATTGCTTTAAATTCTATGTATCAATAACTAAATACTAATATAATATGAATAAGCGAATTTTTGCTATCCTTATCACCATTTTCATGTTGGTAGGTAAGGCCCAAGCCCAGAAAGTGCTGTTGCCTTTCGGACAGTTTACACAGAAGCCTTGGGTGGCTTCATATTTCTATGCCCCAAAAGGTGGCGACGCACCGGCCGACAACTGGAATGCCATCGATTTTAACGATTCTGGCTGGTCTGCCATCGAGGGCCCCATCAGTACCAAAAGCGGTATCTCCTATTATGCTACACTATGGGAAGCCGCCAACGCCACCTACTGGGTGCGACGGCACTTCAGCGGGGAGGGTGTTGACGACTATTCATTCGTTTATCTCTACATCTACCATAATGACGGTTGTGAGATATATCTTAACGGCAGCCAGATATACAGCAGCGACAAGTATTTCAACACGATGGTGACGGTCACTCTGACCGACGAAATGCGCTCGCTCATCAAGCGTGGCGATAACGTGCTGGCCATGAAGGTCAGCGACTCCCGCGGCGGACAGGCTTTCCTTGACCTGGGACTCACCGCCACCAATGAGTTGCTACTTGCCAACCCCGACTTCGACGATAACCTCAACGGGTGGACCCGGACAGGAAACGGCATCCAGCGCGGAGGCCAGAATTACAATTACGTGGCTCGCTGTCTCAGTAACGCCCCCTTCGACTTTCACCAGACCGTTACCGGCAACAAGGGCCTCTACAGGCTCCGCGTACAGGCTTTCGAGGGAGTGGAGGATAACTACCTCAATGCCCTCTATAACAAATACCTCACCGACCAGTCCACCTACTCTTATATCTATGTCGGAGAAAAGCGCCATCAGGTGAAGAACATCTACGACGATGCTACAAACCAGAACATTTATTCCAGTGTCGGCTCCGGCTATTACGAGACAGTCGGCTTGCGTTTCATCCCCATCGTTATGAACTCAGTTTCAATAGCCTATCGGGGCGGACTCTACGAGAATGAGATGTTTGCCTACCTCGACGACACATCCTTCGATGTCGGTATCGCCAAAGAACAGACCACCAATGCCAACTTCTGGACTGTATTCGACAACTTCCGTCTTGAGTATATAAGCGAAAGTGCGCTGGAGACACTCGTCAGCAGTATCGCCAGCCTTGCCCAGAAGCCTATGGAGAGTGGTTGCAGAGAACGCCTCGCTCACCTCAGTGCCGAGCTGAAGGCTGCCAATGGCTACGAGGCTAAAGGCCGACTGCTGTCAAGCCTGTCTGATGACTATGTTGCAGCCATCGTTTCCGCCCGTCAGTATGCCCTTGTCAGCGAGGCCATCGATTCCCTGCAGCAGCATCTCGACACCGGCACCAAGATGTGTCCCGCCACTACCACCGAGGCCAAGGAGCTGATTGCCAAGACGAAAACGCAACTGCAGAGCGGCACCATCCCTACTTCCGAGGCCAAGGATGTGGTGAGCCAGTTGAACGAGCTTAACCGCCGACTCTACTATACCTTTGTCGATGTCACCGTCAGCGAGCCGGGTACATTGGGTGATGGTGTCCTCAAGTTTGTCGAAAATCTCTCCGATGTGCAGAGCATCAAGATTTCCGGTACCCTCAACGATGCCGACATCAACAATTTGCAGAAAAGACTCACCGAACTGCGCGAAATAGACCTCACAGACCTCAACATGACTGTCATACCGGAAAGGCTCTTCTATGATCGCAAAAAAATTGAGATTGTCAGGTTCCCCACACGGCTCACCACCATTGGCCGGTCTGCCTTCTCCGAATGCAACAACCTGCGGCAGGTTCTCTTGCCCGAAGGGCTTACCGAGCTGGGTGAATACGCCTTCTATTCGTGCTATAACAACAGGTACGTCCGGCTGCCATCCACGTTGAAGACTGTTGGCGAAAATGCCTTTTATTCCAATGAGCGACTCCAGCAAATTGATTTCGCCGAGGGATTGTCCCTTATCAGCTACGGTGCCTTCTATCGCTGTACTGCCTTGAGAAGTCTGCACTTCCCCAGTACACTGCGCTATATTGCCAGTGATGCCTTTATGGAATGCCGATGGCTGTCCGACTTATCTCTGAACGAGGGTCTCTACCAGATAGCCGACAATGCCTTCAAGAATTGCGATGCTCTTACAGAGGTCACCCTGCCCAGTTCGCTCGTACTGGCCTATGAGTCGCCGTTCGACTACTGCGACAATCTCAAAAGCTTGCGCCTGAGCGACTATGTTGTGGAGAGGGCAGACACCCTCGGCTTTATTGCCCGCACGCTGCTTTGGGTGCTGATGCTGCCTCTGTTTGCACTTTCGGCGGTCATTAACTTTGTGCCGCATAAGCTATCTGTGGCCATTTCGGGCAAGATCAAGGATAAGATGCTGGTGCACTCGCTCAAATTCGGAGTGGGGCTCTTCGCCTTCCCGATATGGTACCTTATCCTGTTTGCGGTGATATGGATAGTCTGCGGCAAGTGGTGGATAGCGCTGCTTGCGCTGCTGGCAATGCCTGCCACCATGCTTGCCTATCACCATCTGCGCATGCTCACCAAGCGCCTTGTGGAGCGCATCCGCAAGTACCGCTACAAACTGGGCCGCAACAAGCTTTTCGCCGAAACCCAACGCCTTCGCCGCGACATCATGTCAGGCCTTGGTTCGCTGATGGGCTAGAGATGCTCACTACATAGACCTGCGTCATCCCTCATACATTGTGAGCGAAGCTGAACTGAAGCTATCTGCTGCAGATCTGCG
>CADAZW010000133.1 GCA_902792555.1 uncultured Bacteroidales bacterium
GCTGAAGATGCGGAAGAACGAACTGCGAGAGAAACCGCAGAGCTCAGCAATGACCGTTATAGAATCATCGGTAGTGGCCAGCAGGTGGGCGGCATGGCGCAGACGGTACTCGTTGAGGAAGGCGTTGACGCTCTTACCATCAGTACAGGTGCTGATGGCATCGGTGACGTAGTGTTCGTTGGTGCCGAGGAGCTGGGCCAGGCGGTTACGGTCGAGGTCGGCATCGGTATAGATATGGTCTGACGAGTCCATGAGGTCGCAGATACGACGGAAGAGCTGCTGCTCGGCTGTGAGCACATCCTCCGGTTTTGCTTTCAACAGTTCGATGCTCTGCTGCTGTTCCTGCTCACGCTGTTCTATATCGGCCAGCAGTCGGCGGTTCTTCTCCGTCAGCACCTTGTTGTAGGTATAGGCGCGGCGCAGCAGGTAGGCGATGAGCAGGATGATGATGACGGCGCTGAAAAGTATGATGTGATAGATGGTGGCCCGAGCCTCTGACTCCTCTAAGGCCAGGTCCTTCTCGTGTGTCTGGTAGATGACAGCCAGCTCGGCAGCATCGTTCTGCTTCTGCCATGCCAGGGCAGAGTCGATAGCGGCAAACGTCTTATCGGCCAACGCCAGCGCCTCGGCAACACGTCCGGAACGGCGGTTAGCCATATAGCGTGGGGCAAGGCTCACGCTGATGACATCAAAGGTGAAGGCAGAGCTGTCAATGGCTGCGAAGGTGGTATCAAGGCGGTCAAACATGTCGGCGGCCTCGGCATAGCGGCCAGCGGCCATCAGATAGGCGGTGGCTGTCTCGATACACGACGGGTTTTCGAGCTGATCACTCGGTATGTTGGCAAAAACGGCGGCGGCTTCATTGGCCTGGCCCGTAGCCAGCAGGTATTGCGCCTTGTACAGCGCCAACAGTCCGTTGTGCTCTAGGATAATCAGTGAGTCGCCAACGCCTAGTCGCTCACAGGCACGTAATTCCTCCTCGTAGTGGCCAAGCCACTTCCCTGCCTCTTCGTATTCTCCCATCTCGAAGAATGACAAGAAAATGTTGTTGCATAGAATAGCCAGGTTAAAATCGCCCTTCTCCTTGCCGCCCAACACGTTCAGCTGCTGCTCATAGGCTTTGCCGAAGGTCTGTTTCGCGGCCTCAGGCATCGCCAGGTGCAACTGACACTGTGCCATCAGAGCGTGTAGGAAAGCTTTTTGTGAGCCGGGGAAATCGTCATTGCCCTCCGATTTATTCAGTATTTCATTAATGACGGTCAGCGCACCCTCCATGTCGCCCCGCTGAATAAGCATACAGGCATAGCGGTAGCCCGCGTCGCCATAGATATCCCATGCCTGCGAGGGGTCATTTTTCAGTATCTCATAGGATTTTCGATAGTACAGCTCTGCTATCCGCATCTGGTGCCGCCGGAAGTCATACTCCATGCCCAATTCATGATAGTGCCGCGCCGTCCATTGGGCCTCGGTCATCTTCTCCTCGCCGGCATCAGCTTGTTTCCCAGTACAACCCAAAATGGTCAGCACTGCGCATAATAATATGAGGTAAAGGGAGTGTCGCATATTTTAAAAATTTCGCTGCAAAGGTACACATTATCTTTCAATTATTCATCGTTTCCCTCGTAAAATATGCAAAAAGCGAGCGAAGATGCGCGTTTCGCTATCTTCGCTCGCCATTATTGTCGCCAAAATAAATTTATTGGCCAGTGGTGCAGTACTGAAGGGCACGCTCCAACTGAGTGTCACGACCAGTGCTTTTGTAGAGCGTCACGTCGAAGTCCACTTCGATGTCAGGGGTAAGACCTACGCCCTCAAGTATTTGCTTATCCTTGGTCATGGTGACCATTTGGGGGATATAGAGCCAGACAGGGGTCTTGCCACGTTCGCCGATAATGCCGGAATAGTTCTGATAGTATACGCTGGGGTCCGTAGTGAGTGAGCACAGACCACCATGGGTGCGCTTGCCGATGAGCAAGCCGTTGGGCAGCTGCTGACAACCCAGGGTGGTCATCTCCGCCATGCTGACGGAGCCGCAGTTGCCGAGCATGATAATCGGTTCGGTGATGATCTCGTGGTCTGTCTCAAGGGTCTTTACCTTGAAGGGTGACAGTGGCGAGTAGTCGTAGCGTCCCAGGCCACGCTTGAAACGTGAGAATGCTACCTCGAAGCCTCCGCTGGGCAACATACTTCCCAACACGTACTGGAAGTCGTTGAGCATGCCACCGCCATTGTTGCGCACGTCAATGATAACGCCCTTGAGCTGGCCGCTGGCATGGAGTTCCTGTACCTTGTCGAACCACGCCTTCCATGCCTGACGCACCGTCAGGGCGAGTAGCTGGGTGACCGCATCTTTCCCACCGAAGATTGCCTTAAAATATTCGTCATCAAGATAGGGCGTGAGGTAGAAACCGCTGAAGTAGAAATAGGCGATGTTGTTCTTGAAGAGGGCATACTTGGCGCTAACGGCATAGTTGCCGAAAGCATAATCTCGAGATACTGGTTGCTTTCCATCAGCTCGTCGTACATCTGAATACCTGTCGTCACATCAAGACCGTTGACCAGCTGGTTGTATAAATTATCGAATTTGTTGACGAAGGCCTGCAGCGCATGCTTCTGGTAGTCCTCCAAGGCAGGGTCGTTGACATGGGCCTTTGCCCACTGATAGCCGATACCGGGAGTCTTATAAACTGTCATGA
>CADAZW010000134.1 GCA_902792555.1 uncultured Bacteroidales bacterium
TGTTGTACTAATTTCCGCTACGGCGTAAAAGCTAAAGCCTTCCACCACTAGCTGTTGTCTGTTATTTGTTACTTCATTAATTCTGTGTATATTAGAGCAGATTGGGGCCGGCATGGCACGTTGCCATACCGTAAAACCCCGTCTTGCCTTACATATGCCGAAGAAAATCTCCGACGTAGCAATTGAGAGGGTGCCATCCCTCCGCAACCGCATCTCTTCTTTTCAGAGCAAGCTGGCTATTGCCCACTATGCCCATGGTACTGTCACTGACTATTGTCACGCTCTCTACAAGGCTGTCGTGTACATTGGAAAACTCCCTGATGATTTCTCCCAGGATGATGTGGACGGCTACCTACAGAGTATGCTCAGCCGCAAGCCCATGCCGGCGGAGGCTCAGTTCAAGCATTTCGTCTATGGTCTGAAGTGCTACCGACAGACTATGGGCTGCCCGGAGTTGCGCGGTCTTTCCCTGCCTAAGATAAGGCGTGAGAAGAAACTTCCCCGCATACTTTCCTTCCAACAGGCCATGCGCCTGCTCGGCGCGTGCAGCCTGTATTCCAAGACATTGCTCTCGGTCATCTACGACTGCGGCCTTCGCGCCTTTGAGGCATGCAACCTCAAATGGAACGACATCAATTTTGACCGCCAGCAAGTGCACGTCAAGAAGGGCAAGGGCGGCAAGGACCGCATCGTGCCTGTCAGCCCCGAGACTCTTGTCGTGCTCAAAGTTTACCGCAAGAACTATCCGAGCAAGAATTGCATCTTCAAGGAGTTCGGCAAGGATGCTCCCATCACACCGGACTTCATCCGCGCACGTCTGAAGGAAGGTCTTGTAAAGGCAGGGCTGGACACGTCGCTTACCACCCACTCCCTGCGTCATTCGTACGCCACCCACCTGCTTGAGGCCGGTGAGGACATACAGACAGTGCAGCAGCGCCTTGGCCACAAGTCGGTTTCAACGACCATGATCTATCTGCATCTTGCCAAGATAGAGAAGCGCCAGTGTGTCAATCTCATTTCCAACAACCTGCGGATGCTCAATAATGGCACGCCCAAGGTTTGATGTCGGTCAGATAATCAGGGACTGGAGCAGTGAGTTCTATGCCAAATACCCCGTAGTTCAACAGGTCAGGAAGTCGTTCGGCGCAATGGCCGTATGCCGTACAAGGGCGCTCGGCGGCCATGTCGAGGCGTGTCCTGAGTGCGGTGGGATACATGTCAGCTACAACAGCTGCCGTGACCGCCACTGTCCAAAGTGCCAGAACAGGGAGCGTGAGGTATGGATTGGGATGCGCAAGGAGGAGATTCTGCCGGGAGTAAAATACTTCCATGTCGTATTCACCGTTCCCGACTGCCTTCATCCTATCGCCATATCCCGCCAGGCACTGTTCTACGGCTGTATGTTCCGTGCCGCTTGGGCTACGCTGAAGAAGTTTTTCGACGCAAGGGAACTGCAGGGAGGCATGACCTGCATCCTTCATACTTGGGGCTCAAACCTGTTCTATCATCCGCATATCCACTGCATCGTTACGGGTGGGGGTGTGGATGAAAAGGGCGTGTGGCACCATTTGGATGGGTGCAAGGGATTCGCAAAGGACTTCCTGTTCCCAGTCCGGGCTCTCAGCAAAGTATTCCGCGCCAAGTTTCTTTCCATGCTCACATCTGCCCTCAAAAACGAGAAGGAGCTTATTCCGCAGGAAATCCGTAAGAAATGCATGGGAAAGAGCTGGGTCGTATACAGCCGCCCGCCTGCCAAGGGAGTGGGCCAAGTGCTTGAGTATATCGGCCGATATGCCTACCGTGTGGCCATCAGCAACTCACGCATCAAGAATTACTCTCCTGAAGGCATGGTTACATACGATTGGAAGGACTACAGACATAACTCTGTGCACAAGCAGAACACGATGCATGCCGTGAAGTTCCTTCACCTCTTTTCAATGCATATTCTGCCTCCGGCCTTTGTACGCATCCGTCATTACGGCCTGCTCTCACCGTCCAACCGCGACAAGGTGAGGAAGGCGCAGGCTCAGCTTGGAGGAAAACCTGTACCCAAGATGCGCACGAGGAAATCCTACATGCAGATATGCGAGGAGAAAGGATGGGAGATTGGCCTCTGTCCTCATTGCAAGTGCCGCATGAGAGTGATTGAGATTCTTGAGCCGTCACGGGCACCGCCCTCAAAAGGCACATCCTCACGCAGCGCCTGTCTGTAAGCGAGCCTTTCATAGTCCGTCAAAATTCATTTCTTGGCGGACAGCCCTCATAGTGTCCATACGTGACAATATCAGAGTTTCAAAGATCGCTTTGGCACTTGGCAAGGTGCCATTTATCATATAAGCCGTCAGTTTTCCGTCGCTGCTCCGGCTTTTATTTCCACTGATGACGGCATGGACAAGTAGTCCAAAGCAGGGTTAATCCCCATAGATATGTCCTCCTGCCGTACAACTCGGTCTTCATAAGACCTCTTTAGTTAAACTTCTATTTCATTGCTAACTATTTTTGTTGTTACTGCAAAAGTATGATAATTCTGCAAGAAACAAGCATCAAATCAGCCAATTTTTAAAAGTCACTCCATATCAGCATCCGAGGTGTGGGCAAATTCTTGTCATGAAGGGATGATGAATTGCGTAGCGGATATTCCCCATGCATTGCGCAGTGTATCAAGAGCTTGACTTCGCCCTTACAGTCATGGACGAAAGAGCGAAGTGAAGCATTCAAGGGCTTGTGCGCAAGGCGTGTGGCGGAAGGGCATCGAAGCGCAGCCTTGATGCCACTGTAGCCACTTGCCTTGCGATACTGATAATCACCCGATAAGGCTATGCCTCACCGAGCTCCGCTCCCATTTGCACTGCCAAAGAGCGCGTGAGGCCATTGAGGTTCCAGTTCTTTCCTTCTGCCAGCGTCACTTCCTCGCCGCTGTCAAATTTGGCAACGACAGTGTTCCTGCCGAAGTCAAGACGCGCCTGTGTCAGCTCAAAATATCCCGGATGCGGATAGATGACCGGCCGTATCTTTCTCAGAAACTTCACCTGTTCATCGGCCAGCTCCCCTATAATTCTCAGATAGTCGATGAACTGCTGCAGCGACGCGACGCTGTCCTCCTCGAACGCCGTCGAGAGGATGTCGAACTCCCCGAAGTCACGGATCTGAACGCTGTACCCACTCTGACGCAGCACGTCCAGTCCGTAGCCGTTGATGAACATCCAACTCACCGGTCCTGTTGTAGCCTCCACGTGTCCCGTCTGCCATCCGAAGACCTCGAAAAGCCGGTCGGCATCCTGCCCGATGGCCGCCCAGCGCTTGGCATTCGGCTTGCCACACGGGAAGATG
>CADAZW010000135.1 GCA_902792555.1 uncultured Bacteroidales bacterium
TGGCGTCATCCATCAGCATCTGGCCGCCGTAGCCGTCCACCTCGTAGGCGTATATCGCTCCGTACTTGGGGTGCTGGCATACGGCATACTGCTTGAGGGCTCTCTCCACCTCATCGGCAAGCTGCCTGCATTCGTTGGCGAGCAAGGTGTTGCGGTTTACCTTGGTCAGTATCTCTGCGGTGTGGCGCAGCTGCGTCACGGCCATGAAGTTACTTGGCACCAGGAAGAGTAGGGTAGTGGCATCATCTGACGGACGGAAGGCTGAGGCTATGAGGCCCACGGGCTTGACGGGCGCTCCCCATCCGTCGTTGATCATGGTGTCGGTGGCGCGGCCCGTTATCCTCTGAAATCTATATTGGCCGTGTCCCTCCTTGCGCTGCTGGTCGCGGAATGTGGCCACAATCTTCTCTACGACGCTGGTCCATAGGTCGCCGAAGATGCTTGTGTCGCCTGTCTGGTGCCAATATTCGTAAGCCAGGCGCAGCGCATAGCATGGAGAGTCCACCTCCCATTTGCGTTCGTGCAATTCGGGCCTCATTTTGGTTAGGTCCTTCATCCATTCGCCGTTGGGGTTAGGTTCCAGGTTGAAGGCGTTGGCATAGGGGTCTAGCAATATGCATTTCAGTTGCCGCCTTATCACTCCGGCCAGCATTTGCTGCAGGTGCTTGTCATGCTTGGCCAGCCTGACGTAGGGAAACACCTGTGCCCCCGAGTCGCGGAGCCACATGGCGTGGATGTCGCCGGTATAGACAAAGGTGTCGGGCAGGCCGTCGCCGTCTTCGTCGGTGAAGTGTACGGTGGTGTCCAGCGTGTTGGGAAAGCAGTTGGCAAACATCTGCGCCAGCTTTTCGTTGGTCAGCAGGTTTGTCACTTCCTCTATCTTCTCCTCCACCGCCTGGCTGCTAAAGAGTCGCTGCTCCTTAGGCGGCCGGTTGTTCTGCCCCGGCATGCTCACCGCGCTGGCGCATAATGCTATATAAAGAAGTATTGTCTTTTTCATTTGAGGTTTGAGGTTTGAGATTTGAGGTTTAGCTAAGTCCAGAGGTGGACACTGAAATAAATTACCAGAAATTTTCAGAAATTTGACTATCGGCCTTACTCCTTACTTCCTTTACTCCTTATTCCTTTGATTTTCTGACTCTCCTTATGCAGATAAGGCATATAACAAGGATGACGGGAAAGACCGACGCTGCCAGCAGTCCGCTTTGTATGTTGTTGTTGCCGGCCTGGGTGCCTACACCTACAAGCGACGGTCCCAGTGTTCCGCCCATGTCTCCCGCCAGGGCAAGCAGTGCAAAGAGCGCAGTGCCGCCGCCGGGCATCCGGGCTGATGTGAGGCTGATGGAGCCCGGCCACATAATGCCTACCGCAAGGCCGCTAATCATGCAGCCGGCAAAGGCTACGAGCGGGATAGGTGAGAGGGATGCCGTCAGGTAGGTGACAAAGCACAGGATGCCTGCTCCCGTCATATAGGCAGAGAGATCCAGCTTCTGGCCCTTCTTTCCGTACCACATACGCCCCAGTCCCATGCAGAAGGCAAAGCCGCAGGGGCCAGCCAGGTCTCCTATAGCTTTGTCAACGCCCAGGGATGCCTCTGCGAAGGCTGAAGTCCACTGCGCCATAGAGCTCTCGGAGGCTCCGGCTGCCACCATCAGGATGAGGAAGAGCCAGAATGTCCTATTGCCAAGCAGCTGACTCATGCTCATGCCCTCCGAGTCCTGCACGATGGGTTCGATGGGGCAGGTGGCAAAGTTGAAGATGTTATATAGCGGCAGCAATGCCCATAGGCAGGCTAGAATCCTCCAGTTCTCCAGTCCAAAGAGGGTGAAGAACAGCGTGGAACCCACAATCACCCCGACTGCCCCCCAGCAGTAGAAGGAGTGGAGCAGGCTCATCATGCCCTCCTTGTTGGGGAATGGACAAGCCTCGATAATAGGGCTGCACAGCACCTCGATCAGTCCGCTGCCGACGGCATACACACTGACGCAGATGAGAATTCCCACCATAGGGTCATGAAACATCCCCGGCAGGAAGGCCAGTCCTGCCAGTCCCAGGGCCGCCGTTATCTCCGATGCTATGATGCTCTTGCGGTAGTCTATATCCTTGAACTTTGCACACAGCAGGTCCGTAATCAGCTGGACGATGTAGAAAACGGCCGGAATCAGTGCCAGGCTTGCAATCGGTATCTTATATTCGCGATGAAAAGCCAGGAAGAGCAGCGGAGTGAAATTCGCCACTATTGCCTGAGTCACGAAACCCAGGTAGCACGCCTGCTTAGTCTTGTTATAGTCTTTTATTCTATTGTGCATGTTATAAGCATGTATATCCGTGAAGTTCTTTTCTTATTTCGTAAAGAAGAATTTTAATTGC
>CADAZW010000136.1 GCA_902792555.1 uncultured Bacteroidales bacterium
TCAACACCTACATCATCAACCAGACCTTCTACGTTCACCCCTCCTCCCCCGCCCTACGTGCCGACCTCTCCCTCCGCCGCCAGCACTACGTACAACTACTCAATGCCCAGGCCGGCGGCCAAATCATCACCGACATCCGCTTCTGTTAAAACTCACACGGAAACCACAGAAATCACAGAAAAGCTACTCCCCTCCCATCTTAGGGGAGGGGTCGGGGGCGGGGTCAAGACTCGGCTGGGTGCTTGCCAGAGCAAGAGCATTAGACTCTGCGGATGAGGAAAGACAATACACACCCCGCCCCCCGCTCGGCCGAAGGACGCTTGCAAGGCAAGAACCCCGCCCCTCAAGGGGTGGGGAGAGCGGCGGCAGGCTGTGCAACAAGGAAGGGGAGATTCGCAGTTCTCCCCACCCCTGAATAAGGGGCGGGGCTGGGGGCGGGGTGAAAGTATGATATATAAACGACAACTTAAACAACAGAGGACAACATTTATATTTCGCCTACGACGGCAACCGCCGTCTACGGAGTCCGAGAACGATTCAAGGCGTAGCAAAATAGTCCATGTTGTCCTCTGTTGTCCCTGTTGTCGTTTATTAAAGTACGCTGTGGAACCGTCTGCGTAATTACTCAGTTCACCACCTGGCCCTGCCCCGAGCGAAACGGGAAATAACATTTTTCATCCCTCCGCTACAGATTCGCCTGAAAATAGTTACCTTTGCATCGGCAAGTAAGTAGGCTATAAAGTGCAATGGACTTCCGAGTCCAATACTCAGTTTGGTTCCGCATGCCCGTAGAGTGATAATTGGTCGTTGGAGACCTTATAGGAGAGTACACAATCTTAGGAGCATCGGACTTGCCGTTTAAATCATTAAGGATATGGCACGCAAGGCAGAGAAAGAACACACGAAGGATGGCTTGAAGCTGAAGATAGTCAATCCCAATGCTGCAGGCATAGACATTGCCTATGGGGAGATGCAGGTCTGTGTCCCCGAAGACCGTGACGGCGAAAACAACCGCTGTTTCGGCAGTTTCACATGTGACTATGAGGAGATTGCCTCATGGCTAAAAGCCTGCGGCATCACCACCGTGGCAATGGAATCGACAGGTTCCTATTGGGTGGGCCTATATTTCTTCTTGGAGGAGAAGGGCTTCGATGTCCTTCTGGCGAATGCGAAGGACGTGAAGAATGTCTCTGGCAAGAAGACGGACGAGGCGGATGCGGAGTGGATAATGCTCATGCACAGCTACGGCTTGCTGAAGCCGAGCTTCCATCCCGATGCCGCTGCCCGCAGCATCCGTGAACTGGCCCGTCACCGCGACAACATGCTCCGCAGCGCAGGCAAGGAGATACAGCACATGCAGAAGTCGCTGGTACTGATGAACATCAAGGTGGATACCGTCATCAGTGACATCCTCGGCAAGTCGGGAAAGGCCATCATCGAGGCCATACTTGCAGGGAACCATGACCCGAAATCATTGGCCCAACTGGCAGACCCTCGCTGCAAGGCCAGCAAGGAGACGATAGAGAAATCACTTGAGGGTACATGGGATGCCGTACACCTTTTCGAGCTTAAGCAGTCGTATGACCTTTATAAATACATCCACACTCAGGTTGCCGACTGTGAGGCCGAGATGGACAGGATGCTCAACGACTATACGGACGGGAATGGAACGGACATGCAAGGCTACGTGCCAACCAAGAAGCGCATTGCCAAAAAGAATGCCATTTCGTTTGACGCAGAGAAGCATGCCTTCTCCGTGTGGGGCGTGAATGTCATGGAGATACCAGGCATGAGCCATGGGGCACTTGCGGTTCTCATGGGGGAGCTTGGAAGCAGCTTTGCGGAGAAGTTCACGTCGGCCAAGAGCTTCTGTAAGTGGTGCAATCTGGTGCCCAACAACAAAATCTCAGGCGGCAAGCTCCTGTCGAGTAGGGTACCGAAACAGAAGAGCAGGGTCGGCCAGGTGTTCAGGCTATGCGCTAATTCCGTGAAAAGTGTCAAGACAGGACTCGGAGTGTATTTCAGGAGGCAGAAGTCAAAGGGCGGGCATTTGCAAGCCATAGTGGCCACTGCCAACAAGATAGCGAGAATATTCTACACCATGGTTACAACCAAGGTTCACTTTGACGAAAGCAAGGTCGGACTTGATGAGAAAGAACTGCTACAGAGGAAGATAGCATTGGCTCAGAGAACGCTCGACAGACTGAACCTCAGGCTCTCCGTAGCGCAGGGATGAAAAATGTTATATAGGAGCACCCTATAGTGCATGAGTAGTTGCCTTACTGTTGT
>CADAZW010000137.1 GCA_902792555.1 uncultured Bacteroidales bacterium
TCGAACTGCTCTTGCTCGCCCACGAAGAGAAAACGTATCTGGGCGTCGTTGATCATAAACTGTATCTGCTGCTCGCTGCTGGTGGCATAGAACGGTACTGTAACAGCACGAATACCCCAGGCGCCGAAGTCAACAAACAGATACTGTACCGAGTTCTGCGAGAAGATACCTATGTTCTCCTGTTCACCAACACCCAACGCCAGCAGGGCGTCGGACACCTGACGGGCTATGCCCGAGAACTGGTTCCACGAACATGACTTCCACTGTGTACCCCCGAAATTCTTGTATATCAGCGCCTCGCGGTCGCCATATTTGGCGGCTACGTCATGCACCAGACGGGAGAGATGGCTATTAATCTGCATAATATGCTTATATTTGATGTTGCAAAATTACTCAAAATCAGTCATACTGCCAAATCTTTCAACAACTATTTCTCGTTATTGTATGATTGATTATCATGCCTTTAGGGGTTGTATGAAACAAATACAAAAAGAAAAGTGCTATTTTTTGAAAATAACCACCTTACCATTGCGAATGTATAGTCCCGGA
Organism: uncultured Bacteroidales bacterium; assembly: GCA_902792555.1. GTDB lineage: Bacteria > Bacteroidota > Bacteroidia > Bacteroidales > Bacteroidaceae > UBA6382. Next base: position 550 of record CADAZW010000137.1, read on the forward strand.
CGGGGACGGGATACTGCCTGACCCTGGAGATTATATAACTGACGGTCGGAATGGCGGCGAGAAGGGGTGGTGACGATGGAGGCATCATCATCGGTATCGTCGATATCGACATAAGAGAGGATATCCTCGAGAACCCAGTCACTACGGAAGGGGAAATACTCGGTGAGCAGGCGCTCGCGCTCGGCCTGATAATAGTCGTCGACGGTATACAGGTGGCCTGCCGACTGCCAACGGTGTACATCGCGGCGGTAGTCGCCCCAACGTGCAGCCTCATCATATAGAGCGGTGGAGATGGTATTGTAGAGGCTGTCCCACAGCGCTACTACAGAAGCCTCACCCAGCAGACCATCATCGGCCAGCAGCTGTTTGGCACGACGGACATATTGACGCGCAAAGGTATCGTTATTCAGCAGGTGCTGGAAGATGCCGGTGGGATATTGCCGGCCGTTGTTCTTACTGAGCACATTCTCGTAGACATTATCAAAGACAATCTCCGAGTCCCAGCAGAGGAAACGGAAGCCGGTGCTCAGCGCGCTGTCGTTGTTATGGCGGCGGATAGCGTACCAGTTGTGATGGTCCCAATCGGTATTGCCGGCATACTGATTGATGAGCATATAGTCGATAAATGCAGGGATGTCGAGCAGCGTGTCGAGCTGCTGATAATAAGCATCATCGTCAGCCTTAGCTGCAATCTCAGTCATCAGCTTCCAGGCTGTGAGGTCGCCCTCGCTGGCTTCGATATGGTTGCCGCCAGACTCTTCTATCTTAATCACGTCGATATCGCTTTTCTTGCCACCGAGATGGTCCTTGCCGTACTGGTCGTCAACACGCTCGGCAATATTATAGATGCCCCAATACATGCCGTTGAGGAACAGGTGGACATAGAGCGCATTGACGCTGGTATGGCCCATTTTGCGCTGCATACGCCGCATCCATACATCGCGGGTATATTGTGCCTTACGGCGGTTGCCGCTATCCCAGTGCTGCCAGGCATTGCCGAAATGGCAACGCAACACCAACTGATCGAACTGACTGGGCTCATCGGGTCCAAACAGCGGGTATTTCATGGTTTTCTTACCATATTCCTTCTTGAACACCAGTCGGAACGAGTGCTTGGGATTCTTCTCGGCCAGACGACCATGACCGCCATGGAGGCGCACACCGCAGAGAGCCGTGAAATCATGACCTTGCGGACCACCTATCAGCTCGATATTGGCAGGACGCGTCCAGCCGTGACCTGTGGCATCGCCTACTGGCGGGCCTGTAAAGATATAGATGCCACCACGCTGTACCTTGCTGACCCTGCGGCCACTGAGGTCGAAGATCTCAGCGTTGCCTTCAGCTGACAGGGCATTGATGCCAACAGGTATCGTGAAGGTAGCGGAAATGGTCACGTCTCCGGCAGGCATCACGAACGTGTTGTCTGTGACAGTGACGGACTCTTCGCCAGCCTTAACGGTCATCGTGTCGAGGATGTAGCCCTCGGCAGGAGTAATCGTCAGGGTCACGGTCTCGCCGGCCTTAGCCTTAGCCTTGTCTGCCTCGACGGTTCCATTCTCGAGAACAGCGATGGTGATAGTATACTCGGGATGGAAGGTTGCATCAAGAATAGCAAGAGCCTCGGTAGCATCGAAGTCTGCAGCTTCAATCATATAGTACTGGTTACCAGCATCAGCAGTCATCCATGTATTGATGACATAGCCATAAGGATCGTTACCATTCGTGTTGAGACC
>CADAZW010000138.1 GCA_902792555.1 uncultured Bacteroidales bacterium
GCCTCAGACTGTCAACTGCTTCTACAATCCCCTCAACAACAGCCTCTACATCCTCGGTGCTTATGCACAGGGCGGCATGTATAACAGTGAAATGAGCGATGAGGAGCTGCTCGCCAAGCTCGGCACAGTGATTGGACACGAGGTTTCCCATGCCTTCGACTCCAAAGGTGCGCAGTTCGACAAGGACGGCAACATGGCCAACTGGTGGACCGAGGAAGACCAGGCGGCCTTCCTGGAGCGCAACCAGAAGATGGTGGACTACTACAACGCCATGCATCCCTGGGAGGGCCAGGACTTCTACGGCAGCATCATGACCGGTGAGGCCGGCGCCGATATGGCGGGCATGAAGGTGATGCTGCGCATTGCCGCCGGGATGGAGGACTTCGATTATGACGCCTTCTTCCGCGCCTTTGCCGATGCGCGGCTCACCAAGGATACTCTCCAGATGGCCTACATCCGCATCAACGATGTACACCCCATGCTGTACCTGCGCATCAACTGCACGCTCCAGCAGTTTGATGAGTTCCTGGACTTCTACGGCATCACCGAGGGCGACGGCATGTACCTTGCCCCTGCCGACCGCGTGATCATCTGGTAATGCGCCTTATCCCCCGTACCCCGCGTTAAACCAATACATCTGACAGGAGGAACGAAAATGCAGTATAATATTCACGGAGACAAGATGCCGGTGGTGATCTGCTCGCTCGACGATGGGGAGTCCATGATCTGCGAGGCCGGCGCCATGAGCTGGATGACGCCGAACATGGAGATGGAGACAAAGGAACTACTATACTGCCCGCAACGGCAGCGGTCTCATTGCCTTTGCCTCCAGCTTCCCCGGTGATATCCTGGCTGTTGAAGTCACGCCGGAAAAGCCTGTCATCATTCAAAAGAGGGCGTTTCTTGCCTGCACAGCCGGCGTCCAGATGGAGGTTGTCTTCCAGAAGAAGCTGGGTACCGCGATCTTTGGCGGCGAAGGCTTCATAATGCAGAAGCTCTCCGGCAGGGGCACCGTCTTCCTTGAAATCGACGGCAGCACCATCAATTACAATCTTAAGCCCGGGCAGCAGATGCTGATCTCCACCGGGCATCTGGCCATGATGGACGAAACAGTCACAATGGACATTCAGCAGGTCAAGGGCGTGAAGAATATCCTCTTCGGCGGCGAAAGCATGTTCAACACCGTTGTCACCGGCCCCGGTGTCATCACCCTGCAGACGATGCCCATGACGAATCTGATCGCGGAAATCGTCTCAAGGCTGCCGGGAAAGAGCAGCTGACACTTATGCGGACAAGGAGATAAACATGAGCTTTCTTGCTTCCAGGAAATGCCGCAGAAGGCACCTGAAGAACAAGGCCAAATAACATGTATTGGCTCCGGGCCTATCCTGAAATCCGTATTAAACATTTTTACAGAGTCACAGATACAGAAACAGCGGCAGGAGTTGAACCCCTGCCGCTGCCATTTAGTTTGCGCGTTGTTTATGGAGAAGACTCTCCAAGATATAGTCATCGAGGCGCTTGCAGCGCGGGTCCCGGAGATAGGAGCTGTATGTGAGATCCAAATTCTCCGGCGAGCGTACAGTGCCTCATATTCTTATTTTCCTCAATATTATTAAAGCTTTCGCTGACCTGCTCCTGAATCTCCACATGATCGACTCGTCAGCACGGTTGTGAATCAGTTCGCCGGGCAACTTTGCTGAGTAACGCTGATGGAAGCCCCGACGCTATTGTTAATAGTATCCTAGCAACACATTTTCGTCAAATGTCCGCTCATGTCTTCTAAATTGACAAATAAAATGTAATGTACGCTCTTAATTCGACTTACAACTCACAATGATGTTATTACTTGCCTTGTTCGTACTGTGGATATAATTATGCGCCTGAATGGCATTCCCCATCAGGCGCTGCGCATAGTGTGTTCATTCTAATTGTCTATTCTTTTCTTCATCTCCTCCATGTAGTCGGTGTAGAAGTCTCTGTGCTCTTCCCCCATCTTTTTACAGACCGAGTCCAAAATCTTCAGGCATTTATCATCAAAATCCTCTGTTTTGCTGTCTGTATATAGTCTTTCCAGGGCACTTAACATGATTCGATCCAAGACACTTGTATTTCCTTTTGCCTTTTTATCGAGGTTTTTCAGTATAGTGTCAACTTCTCCCAATGTGTCCCTCCTCAAGAAATCAATGTAATTCTTGCGTAGCCATCGCTGCTACCATCAGGCGGAAGACTTGCAGTATCGCCAGCAGTCATAGAACTGTTGTTGGTACCAGAGCCAATATATCCTGAACCTCCACCAGCAACTGCGCTGTTTTGGGAGATTGATCCGCCATACAGTCCTCCCCCGCCGCCAGGCCTGCCCTCATCGATGCCATCAACATAGAGGCTATACTGAATTGTGTTTGTCGGAGTTACAATTTCATAATCCATCGTAAGCATTTGCTGAGCATCTGCCGAGGATGTCCACAGTGTTGGATTCATGGCCCAAGTATTAGTGCCTCTTCCTGTAATTGGAGCAGAGGTATATGCTGGACAACCATTATATTTCTCAGTCCAATTCAGCACATCATTTGCCGGCACTGAGAACTTAATATAGTTTCCTGTACGGCTTGCATACCCATTCCAAGTATAATACTGTGCGTTTGCCCCTGCATTGACTGTTGCCTCGTAGCGATTGGACGTGTTATTCAGAGTTAGATGCACATGTGTTATATTTTGTGGCGTGCCAAGCAAAGCACCAGTCTGCGGCATAGTATAAGACTCTGCCTGATACCACAAGGTCAGCAATGCGTTATAATACTCGCTCCCATTGAACATAAGAGAGTACCAGTACGCCGCTTTGTTGGGCGGGGCATAATCCTCGCCCATCTGTGAGGTGTTAAAGATTGCCATCTGTACAGCAAGTTTCCTGACCCGGTCATCGAACCCTGTAGGATAGCCTTCATTGTACATGGCTATATATTTTAGGG
>CADAZW010000139.1 GCA_902792555.1 uncultured Bacteroidales bacterium
GAAAGGCTTCGCCATCGGTGCCAGCGACGGAAAGTCGGCAGATGAAATCAACGGCGGACTAGCTCGATTGGCGAAAAGCATCAGGGACACAGCCCAGCTGTTTGAGGAAAAGGAGAAGAGACCGACACTTGAAGAGTTTAAGATCGCGTACATGATTATCAAAGACGGTCTTACACCAGTCTCTTCTGATGGCCAAAAGCCTAAGTCAAATGGTAAGAAAACAGCTTCTGACAATCAGGTCAACAAGAGCCCAAACAGGACACGAAGAGTCCAAAACAAAGTTTTAACAAACTTTCAGAAACGAAGAAAGAGAGTGTAACTACTCAGTCATCATCACAGCCTCAGTAATCATCTGTTGGAATGAAAGTCATTGCCGTTAATAAAACCTAATGAGCATCGGATAAGGAACAGTCTTGAGATGTGGCCGACGGCTTGGGAAAGCGCCTAACTATCTGGTTATCAATACATTGTATTCGCTGTTTGGTTATGAACAGTCCGCTTTAAGAGACTAAGACATAGGGGGGTACAGCCTGCGGCAGTGTCATCCTTATTTGGCTTAATTCATTGGTTTTCAATATGTTAAACTACGTTTAAAGGCTTGCAGGAACGCCAGCGAAGTTGTACCTTTGCGGCATGAGTTTGGACAAGGAACCTACTGTAACCGATGCATTGGAGGCCATAAAGGCATTGCGTGAGGAGCTGGTCAGCGTGAAAGATGAGCTGTCCAGCTGTAGGAGTGAGGTCTCCCGTCTAAACCGCAACAACTCCTATCTCGTAGTGGAGAACAAGAGCCTCAAGGCAGAAGTGGCACGGCTCAAGGCCGAGATGGAGAAACTCGGTGGCAGTAAGGTCGAGAAGGACAGCACCAACTCCAGCGTTCCTCCCACGCAGCAGTCAATAGCGGGGCAAGCGGCCCTGCGCACCCGCTCGCTGCGTGAGCCTTCCGGCAGGCCAAGCGGCGGGCAGGAAGGGCACCCCGGTCATGAGCTGGCCAAGACAGACAATCCTTCGAAGCAGGAGAATCACCGTGTGAAGACATGCCCCCACTGTGGAGCCGTCATCCCCGAGGATGCCGAGCAGGTATGCACGATGACGACACAGGTGATAGACATTGCCGGCATCCTGGTCGATCCGGAAGTGACGGAGCACAGGCGCTATACCGCCGTATGCCCGCACTGCCACAGGAAGGCCCATGCGAAACTGCCCAGCGGCAACAGCAAGAAGACCTCCTACGGCCCGAAGCTGCAGGCCCTGGTGATATACCTTTCCATTGTCCAGTCCGTAACGTTTGAAAGGATTGCCGAGACCATGCGCGACGTGTTCTGCGTGAAGTCGTTCTCCGAGGGCACGGTGAAGAACATATTGGAGAGGAATGCCAAGAAGGCACTGCCCGTATATACAGCCCTGTTGGAGTACATTGGCAAGGAAGAGGCGGCAGGAATGGACGAGACGGGCGTGTACATCAACAAGCTGCTGTGCTGGTTCTGGTGCCTGCAGTGCGAGAAGTACTGCTACGTCTTCGCCGATCGCTCTCGCGGCATCAAGGCATTGGAAGAGCATGGCATACTGCCGTACCTGAAGAGGCTAATACTCTATACTGACCGTCACAGCACCTACTTCACGCTGGAGGTCAGCGGCCATCAGGTCTGCCTTGCCCACCTTCTTAGAAACCTACAGTATCTCTGCGACATCAACAAGGAACAGCAGTGGGCAGGCAGTGTGCAGGAACTGCTGCGCAATGCCATACACACATGGAATGAATGCAAGTGCGGAATACCCGGGACGGAGGTCAGGAAGTCCTTCGAGGAAAGGATGGACAGACTGCTTGACGAAGATGTAGGCCACTACGGAAAGGAGTTCCAGGCTCTGCAGAACGGAATAATCCTGTGCAGGAACTATCTCTTTACTTTCCTCGACCATGAGGGTGTACCGCATCATAACAATAGCAGCGAAGGGGCAATCAGAATCCTGAAGGTGAAGACCAAGGTCTCAGGCGGATTCAGGACACAGGCAGGTGCTGACCAATATGCATGTTTTCATTCCATCCTCGAGACTGCAAAGAGAAATGGTGAATCAAAGTTTGGAACGCTCTACCAGCTGATGATTGAGGACAATCCTGACAGTAGCTTTATCGAAACTATCACTTCTTAGGAGGTACGTCTGGTATCCCCTAAGAAGTCATGAGTACATGACTGA
>CADAZW010000140.1 GCA_902792555.1 uncultured Bacteroidales bacterium
GTATGCAAAAAACATTTTATTTTTATAGGCAATAACACAGATGTTGGCAGAGAGAGAGCATGACTATTTCGCAGAGACTGTAATCTGTGCCAACTGCTATATTGTTGCCTAAATTAGCAGATTATGCTACCAAGACCGCCCGTTTTAACTGTCAAATAGCAGATTTCGGCAGCCACAATCCTCATAATTCATTTTTTATTCCTATTTTTGCATACCATTCGGCTCATGCGGAGCCGTTAAAGCTATATATGCATGATTAACAGAGAATTGATAAGGATTAAGGCGGTGCAGCTGGTTTACGCCAACCTCGTCAACGGAGGCAAGGACCTCGACAAGGTGATCAAGGAGATGGACGAGAGCCTCGCCCAGGCATACTATCTGTACCACCACATGCTCAACCTCATCTGCGAAGTCACCGACTATGCCGACCACCAGTATGAGATTACCTGCCAGCAGATGCTGGAGCGCAACAGGCACGCCAAGCTGCCCAGCGACCGCTTTGTAAGAAACCGCTTCGCCTCCCAGCTGGAGGGCAACAGCAAGCTGGAAGCCTTCACCCTCAAGCATAAGGAACTGCAGTGGACAGACCATGAGGACGTGGTACACGAGATCTACAACAAGATTGTGACCAGCCCCGAATACGAGGCATACATGGCCAGCGACGACGACAGCTACGAGGCAGACCGCGAGTTCTGGCGAATGGCATACAAGAAGTTCATCCTCGACTGCGACATGGTGGACGAGGCCCTTGAGGAATGGAACATCTACTGGAACTGCGACCGCTACGTCATCGACACCTTCGTGCTCAAGACCATCAGGCGCTTTGAGGAAGCCAACGGCGACAGACAGCCCCTGCTGGAGCAATACAACAACGACGACGACCACCGCTTCGGCACCGACCTACTCATGCGCGCCCTGCAGGACCGCGAGGCCAACGAGCAGCTTATCACCAGCCACATACGCAACTGGGACTTCGACCGCCTCGCCAAGATGGACGTAGCCGTCATGCTCACCGCCCTGGCTGAGATAACACGATTCCCCGAAATAAGCATCAACGTCTCACTCAACGAGTACATCAACATCGCCAAGCTATACTGCGCCATCAAGAGCGTCAAATTCATCAATGGCACCCTCGACAGCATAGTACGCGACCTCCGCGCCCAGGGCAAGCTGCTGAAATAAGCAATAAACGTGTAAATGGTTAGTGGTTATAGGTTATAGGTTATAGGTTATAGATATTATACTCCCCAAGTCCGGACTTGGCTAAATTTCAAATCTCAAATTTCAAATTTCAAATAAAAATGTTACTTTCAATCACATTGCTGCAGGCAGCTAAGCCCGCTGCCCAAGCCCAATCGCAGGGAAGCCCGTGGAGCTTCTGGATCATGATTATCGCCATCTTCGCCATCATGTACTTCTTCATGATTCGCCCGCAGAAGAACAGGCAGAAGAAAATCGAGGAATTCCGCCGCAGCCTTGGCGTAGGCAATCAGGTAGTCACCGCCGGCGGCCTTCACGGCACCATCCGCGAGGTCAACGATGCCAACAACACCGTGGTGCTGGAGATTGCCCAGAACGTCAAGATAACCATCGAGAAGTCCTCCATCTACGCCAACGCCAACAGCGCAGCCGAGGCACAGCAGGGCAAGTAGATTTGAGGTTTAGCGAAGTCCCGTTTGTAATTCTGGGCTTGGCCAAATTGTCAAATCGTGAAATTGTCAAATCGTGAAATAAAAAAGCCTCGTGTCCGAATCTGGCAAGATAGGAAAGTCCCTGAAGTTTCTGAGGAGTCAGCTCAACAGAAACTTCTGGGCCTTTCTGTTTTTTCTGACACTCTCGGCAGGCTTCTGGCTCTTCCTCACCCTGGAGGAAGTCTACGAGGTAGAGATACCCGTGCCCGTCAAGCTCAAGAATGTGCCCGACAACGTAGTGCTCACCACCCCGCCGCCCAAAGAGATAAAAATACGCGTCCGCGACCACGGCGGCCTACTGCTGCGCTATAAGTACACCCGCTCAGGCCACGTCGCCCTGCTCACCAGCAACCTTACCCGCAACATCGTCAGCCGGCTGCAAGGCACCACCAGCGTGGTAGGCTTCAGTCCCGACACCGTGGAATACTTCTACAACTTCGGCCTCAACAAGAGCGTGCCCGTCAGAGTGGTTGGCGACATCACCGCCGACTCGCTCTACTGCATCACAGGCATCACCGCATCCCCCGCCACCGCCAAGGTATATGCCGCCAAGGAGATACTCGACACCCTCCGCGCCGTCTATACCAAGCCACTCACCCTTAAGGACCTCAGCGAACGGAAGGTCGTCAGCGCAGACCTCGCCACCATACGCGGAGCAAAGACCGTACCCGCCAAGGTCAAAGCCACAGTCAACGTCGATCAGATGACCGAGAACACCCTGCCCGTACGCATCGACCACATCAACTTCCCCGCAGGCAAGACCCTCAAGACATTCCCCGGCATTGTCAACGTAATATTCCAGGTCGGGCTCAAGCAGTATCGCGACATCACCGCCGACAAGTTCGCCATCGTTGTCAGCTACGATGAAGTCGAAGCCAACACCACCGGCCGCCTCCACCTCACCCTCAAGACCAAGCCTGAGGGCATCAGCCATGTACGCATCCAGCCCGATGAAGTAGAGTTTATCATCGAGGATAGCGACTTTTAAGGAAAGTTGAAGAATTGAAAAATGAAAAATTGAACTTCAATTCTTAAATCCTTAAATTCTTCAATTCTAATGAAACAAGTTCTCGGCATTACAGGCGGCATAGGCAGCGGCAAGAGCCTCGTCTGCGCCCTTCTGGAGGAACGCGGCATCCCCGTCTTCTACACCGACGACGAGGCCAAGGCCGAGATGCGCGAAAACGCCGGCATCCACCGCGACCTCATCAACCTGCTCGGCCCTGGAGCAATCAGTTCCGACGGCCAGCCCGTCAAGGCCGTGCTCGCCGACTATATCTGCCGTGGACCTGAGTATGCCGACAACATAAATAGAATAGTACACCCACGCGTGCGCGAGCGCATGCACCGCTGGATAGAGGAAAAAGGAGAAGAGCCCCCTCTAACTCCCCCTCAAGGGGAGGACTCTGGCGCCAGGACTCCCTCCCTTGAGGAGAGGGCTGGGGAGGAGCTTCCCCTTGAGGGGAGCGTCAGAAGTGGAGCCTCGGAGCAATTCCTCGCTATCGAGAGCGCACTCCTCTTTGAGTCCGGCTTCAATGCCGACTGCACCGCCACCCTCGTCGTCACC
>CADAZW010000141.1 GCA_902792555.1 uncultured Bacteroidales bacterium
AGGGCGCTCCCGTCACCTTCCAGGGCGAGAAGGTGGAGGGCAACAGCCAGACCATCTCCTACCGCATGGGCGGCAACTACACCATGCGCTCCAACTTAAAGTACGCCGAGCCCATGCGCAAGAGTGAGCTCTTCCTCACCTTCGACGCCCGCAAGGGAAAGAAGGCCTACAAGGTGCCCGATGTCAAGGTGGCCGACGGCGTGCTGTCCACTTCTGAGCTCGTCAAGCGCACCCTCGCCACCGCCTCCACCACATATGCCGCCGACAACTTCCAGCGCATCGTCAAGCAGAAGCAGGAGGCCAACATCCAGTTCCTCGTAAATCAGGCCATCATCCGCACCGGTGAGCTTAAGAGCGTCTCTGTCCAGCAGTTCCTCTCCACACTTCGCGATATCCAGGCAGATACCGAGGCCAAGTCTGTTGACAACGTAGAGATTTCCTCCTACGCATCCCCTGAGGGCTCCCTCCAGTTTAATACTGCCCTTGCCCAGAACCGCGGCAAGAACACCCAGGACTACGTCAGCAAGGAGCTTAGCAGCAAAGGTCTCACCACCGATGTCAGCACTCGCTACACTGCCGAGGACTGGGAGGGTTTCCAGCAGCTCGTAAGCAAGTCTAATATCCAGGATAAGGAGGTCATCTTGCGCGTACTCTCCATGTATCAGGATCCTGAGGAGCGCGAGACTCAGATACGTAATATCTCTGCCGCCTACACCGATCTGGCCAAGGAGATTCTGCCCCAGCTCCGCCGTTCGCGCATTATGCTCAACTATAACCTCATCGGCCGCTCCGACGACCAGATCAAGGCCCAGTATGCCGCAGATCCCGCCAAGCTGAGCGTCGACGAGCTCCTCTATAGCACAACCCTGGCTGCCGACGATGCTGAGCGCGAGGCTATCCTCAAGAGTACCGCTACCCTTTATCCCAGTGACTATCGCGCCTACAATAACCTCGCCACGCTGGCATACCAGCGCGGCGACTATGCCGCAGCCCGCGACTATGTCAGCAAGGCTCTCTCTCTCAACGGCGCAGCCCCCGAGGCCAATGTCAACAGTGGTCTCCTGCAACTCATAGCCGGCAATGCCGATGCCGCCACCCAGTCGCTCAGCAAGGGTTCCGGCGCCGCCTCCCTCAATGAGGCCCTCGGCAATCTCTCCATCATGCAGGGCAATTATGCGCCCTTGCCCAGCTGCTTAGCAAGGACTACCTTGCCGCCAGCAAGACCCTCGACCGCATCGCTGCTCCCGACGGAATGACCTCCTATCTCAAGGCCATCATCGCAGCCCGCACCAACAATAGCGAGCAGGCCCTCTCCCACCTCCGCACCGCCGTGGCTAAGGACCCCTCTCTCGCCGACCTGGCCAAGACAGACCTTGAGTTCGTAAAGCTCGCCAATCTTTTCTAAGACGAATAAATCGTGAAGACTAAAAGAAATTGCCATATCTTTTTCAGGAATTATGGTGTTCAGACCAGTCCGAGCAGCCAGGCAAGTCAGACTTGTCAGACCAGTCCGACTGTGGGACTTAAATTTCTGAAAAATTTTTGGCAATTTCTTTCAGTTCCTTCCTATCGGAAGAATTTTTCTCTTCTCGCTTGTCTGACGGCAGCATTATTCTTCCTTTCCTGCTCCTCTGACAGGAACACCTTCACTCTTAGCGGCAAGTTTAAGGGCCTTGAGCAGGGCGAGTTCATCTGCTTCAGCAGCGCCCCGGAATGGGGCACCCTTGACACCGTGCGCATACAGGGCGGCAAGTTCTCTCTCTCCCATCCGCTGGCCGACACCGTGGTGCTCACCTTGCAGTACCCCAACTTCATGCAGACGCAGGTCGTGGCAATCCCCGGCCATGAGGTCACCATCAAGGGCGACGCCAACAATATGCTGGCCATCAACGTTGGCAGCGACGATGAGAATGAGGCTCTCAACGAGTTCCGCCACAGCATTGCCGACCTTCGGTCTCAGACCTCCAGCATCAAATCCCAAACTTCAAGCCCTGCCCTCATGCGTGCTGCCGAGCAGTTTATACGGCAGAATCCCGAGTCGTGGGCCAGCATTGCTGTTTTCCAGAAGTATATCCTTCAGGCAGAGCATCCCGACTATGCTCTTATGGCCAAACTCCTCGATGAAATGGCCAGAAAATGCCCTGGTCGCAGGATTATCCAGCAGCTTCGCGCCGAGCTCGGCTCCCTCCTTGCCTGTCGCGTGGGCAGCAGGCTGCCGGCCTTCAGTGCCGTCACACTTAGGGGCGATACGGTCAGCAATGTCACCTTCCGCGGCAAGCCCCTGCTCATTACCTTATGGAGTACCATGGCGCCCGAGCACACCTACCTTCTCGTAGCCAGCAACAGAGTACTGCGCCGCAATGGTCAATGGTCAATAGCCAATGGCCAACGGTTAAACATCTGCCTCGATGCCGATACATCGTCCTGCCTGCGCACCCTGCGCCGCGATAGCATCGGAGGCTATACTGTGTGCGACCTTCGGACATTCGAATCTCCCCTTGTAAAGAACTTCGGCCTCCGCACACTTCCCTCCAACATTTTTGTCGATTCCAACGGGATAATCCGTGAGCGCGACATCTCTGTCGATAAGCTCGAAGCGACCCTGGGCAAGTATTTAAAGTAGCAGGAGGGCAGTAACAGTCACAACAAAAAAGACAAATAAGTCTATGCGCCTGCGGCATTGTGCCGCGGGCGCTTTTTTTAAGCCGTGGAAACACAAACTAAAGCAGTGCAGCTACAGATTAAACCAGAGCAGCCACAATCTAAACGCGTTCTCCTAAAATAATTTAGTCTGAATTTTCTATAATTTAACTTTAATTTTGGTAATGATATAGATGTTGGCACAGATTACTCATAATGCAGCTAATTCTGACTGAGTTAGTTGTATGTTTATTGCATAGCAGCGTTGATTAGAATAGACATAAGACTTTTATTCCGAGTCTTTTGCGTGATCGTTGCCTAAGTTTAATCTAATCCCGTTCAAAAAAGTTTTAATCCCGTGGAAAAATAAACTAATCCCGTGAAGAAAAATTTTAATCCCGTGGAGCTGGCGT
>CADAZW010000142.1:0-1955 GCA_902792555.1 uncultured Bacteroidales bacterium
ACGTGGCGCCATGGCGCATCCTTGCACTGACGTTCACCAACAAGGCGGCACGCGAGATGAGGGAGAGAATCGCGCAGATGGTCGGCGCGGTGAAGGCCCGCTCGCTATGGATGGGCACATTCCACAGCATCTTCTCACGCATCCTGAGGCAGGAGGCGCACGTGTTCGGATTCAGCAGCAACTACACCGTCTATCAGCCCGGCGACACGCGCTCGCTGCTGAAGGCCATCGTCAGGGAGCGCGGACTGGACGACAAGGTGTATAAGCCACAGCTGCTGGCGGCTCGCATATCGGAGGCGAAGAACATGCTGGTCACTCCCAAGATCTACCGACAGCACGACAAGGCGTATGCCCGCGACAGCATGGACCGCGTGCCGCTGACGGGCGAGATTTACCAGGAATACTTCAACAGATGCCACACCGCCAATGCCATGGACTTCGACGACATGCTGCTCTACACCTACATCCTGCTCGACACGCAGCCGGAGGTGAGGGCAAGGTATGCGGAGAAATTCCAGTATATCCTGGTGGACGAGTTTCAGGACACTAACTTCGCGCAGATGAAGATACTGAGGCTGCTCAGCGGCACGGAGGCGAATATCTGCGCGGTGGGCGACGATGCACAGAGCATCTACAGCTTCCGGGGGGCAAGGATTGACAATATCCTTGACTTCGACAAGGTGTTTGACGGCACGCAGATATTCCGCCTGGAGCGCAACTACCGCTCCACGCAGAACATAGTGAATGCCGCCAACAGCCTAATAAGCAAGAATAAGAACCAGATTCCCAAGAATATCTTCAGCGAGAACGAGGAAGGCTCACCGCTGATACTCAACGAGCTGACCAGCGACCAGGAGGAGGGTGAGATGGTGAGCCGGCGCATCATGACGCTGAAGCGCGAGGGCGTCAAGCTGTCGGAGATTGCCATCCTCTACCGCACCAACGGGCAGAGCCGCATCATGGAGGAGAGCCTGCGCAAGCACGGCATTCCGTACATCGTCTACGGCAACCACTCATTCTACGAGAAGAAGTCAGTGCGCGATGCCATGGCATACCTCAGGTTGGTGGCGAACCCAAGCGACGAGGAGGCACTGCGGCGCATCATCAACTTCCCCACGCGGGGCATAGGCAGCACGACGCTCGACAAGGTGTTCGCCTGCGCCAAGGAGGAGCAGACGAGCCCGTGGAACGTGGTGCAGCAACCCGACCTCTACGGACTGAACGTGAACAGCAGCACAAAGGGACGACTGCAGTCCTTCGCCGCCATGATCAAGGGTTTCATCGCCACCAACGACGAGGGAGCCGACGCCTACCAGCTCGGTCAGCAGGTGATGAAGGAGAGCGGACTGATTGCCCAGGCGCAGACGGACATGTCCACCGAAGGGCGCGAGGTGATGGACGACTACTCCTCGCTGCTCAGCGGCATGAGCCAGTTTGTGCAGAGCCAGCGCGAGCAGGACAACGAAACGGCCGTGGGCATGACCGACTACCTGCAGGAGGTGGCACTGCTCACCGACAGCGACAGCGACACCGACGAGGACGGCGATGCAGTGAGGATGATGACCGTCCACGTGGCAAAGGGACTGGAGTTTGACGTGGTGTTCATCACCGGCATGGAGCAGGGCCTGTTTCCAAACGCGCAGTGCCTCACCCCGAGGGAGCACGAGGAGGAGCGCAGACTATTCTTCGTGGCTATAACCAGGGCGAGGAAGCGCTGCTACCTGTCGAACGCCAAGATGCGCTTCCGCTTCGGCAAGAGCGACTGGTTTGAGCCGAGCGAGTTTCTGAAGGACATAGACTCCAAATATATCTACCAGGAGAATTCCAACCGTGGATTCAGACGCACCAACCTCAACGAGTATGTTGACTTTGAGGAGCCTTCCTCTTATCCCAGTAAAAGGAGGGTGACCCCCTCTTATCCCCCTAAAGGGGGAAGATTTACCCCGAAGCCTCTC
>CADAZW010000142.1:2007-2544 GCA_902792555.1 uncultured Bacteroidales bacterium
CCCCGAAGCCTCTCCCCAGCCCGAAGCCTCTCCCCAGCCCGAAGCCTCTCCCCAGCCCTCCCCAAAAGGGAGGGAGCACTGGCGCCAGAGTCCTCCCCCTTGAGGGGGGAGCTAGAGAGGGGCTCCGGGAAGGGCTCCGTGTGGAGCATGCCACCTTTGCCATAGGAACCGTGGAGCGGATAGAGGACAGCATGACGGGACTCAAGGCGGTGGTCTGCTTCCAAAACTGCGGCCGAAAGACACTGCTGCTGAAATATGCTAAGCTGAAAATCGTTGAGAATTGAAATATTAAATTTATCAGAAATTTCGTTGATTCAGAAATAACTAAAAGAACGAAAATGTTTTCGTATAGTTCGTTTTTTTTAGGGTTGGTTCGGAATTAAATATTCACATTTACTAAACTAACATCCATTACTTTGAGCAGAAAGAGAAAACCTCTCCCCATGCTGGAGAACATTGAGATAACGGGCTTTGCCGCTGAGGGCAAGTCCATAACCAGGGTCAACGACATGGTGGTGTTTGTGCCGTGGGTTGTGC
>CADAZW010000142.1:2635-4170 GCA_902792555.1 uncultured Bacteroidales bacterium
ACCTGCAGGTCACCCGCAAGAAGCACAGCTTCATGGAGGCCAAGGCCGTGAGCATCAGGAAGCCGAGCGAGGATAGGGTAGAGCCGCGCTGCAGCAACTTCGGAGTATGCGGCGGCTGCAAATGGCAGTGCCTCAGCTATAGCCGGCAGCTGCAGTATAAGCAGCAGCAGGTGGTGGACGCCCTTACACGCATAGGCAAGATTGAACTGCCCGAGCCCATGCCCATCATCGGGAGCAAGAGCACCTACGGCTACCGCAACAAACTGGAGTTCAGCTTCTCCAACAAACGCTGGCTGACGGAGGAGGAGATAGGCAACGACATTGAGATTGACAGCAAGAACGGCGTGGGCTTCCACATACCGGGAGCCTTCGACAAGGTGCTCGACATAAGCGAATGCCACCTGATGGACGACATCCAGAACAGCATACGCAATGCGGTGCGCGAATACGCCATGGAGCATGGACTGACATTCTTCGACCTGAGGCAGCAGCAGGGACTGCTGCGCGACATGATATTCCGCCTGTCACCGCAGCCCTTCGAGCTCATGCTGACCATGCAGTTTCATATCACCACCGACGAGGAGCAGCAGCAGGCCAACGAACTGATGGAGTGGCTGTGCAGCCAGTTTGACGAAATAACCACCCTCGTATGGGTGAACAACCTGAAGTGCAACGACACCATCGGCGACCTCGACATACAGGTGTTCAAAGGCCAGGGCTTCGTCTATGAGCACATGGAGGACCTGCGCTTCAAGGTCGGTCCTAAGAGCTTCTACCAAACCAACAACGAGCAGGCCTACGAGCTCTACAAGGCCGTACGCAACTTCGCCAGCCTCACAGGCACCGAGATGGTCTATGACCTCTACACCGGCACTGGCACCATTGCCAACTTCGTGGCTCGCAAGGCTCGCAAGGTAATCGGCATCGAGTATGTGGAGGACGCCATCAGGGACGCCAAGATCAATGCTGAGCTCAACGGCATCGGCAACTGCGAGTTTATAGCCGGCGACATGAAAGACGTGCTCACCGACGACTTCATTGCCGCCAACGGACAGCCCGACGTGATAATCACCGACCCGCCACGCGCCGGAATGCATCCCGACGTGGTACAGACCATACTCAACGCCGCACCGCAGAGGGTGGTGTACGTCAGCTGCAACCCCGCCACACAGGCACGCGACCTGCAGATGATGGACAGCCTCTACAAGGTGGCTGCCTACCAGCCCGTGGACATGTTTCCGCATACACACCACATAGAGAACGTGGCACTGCTGGAAAAGAGATAACAAGTATTATTTGAGGTTGGAAAATTATTTTAGGAGTAAGGAGTAAGGAGATTAGGAGTAAGTCGGTTACTCACTGCAGCTCTTGGCTCTCAACTCTTGGCTCTTGGCTCTTGACAGAGCGCGAAGCGCGACAAACAGTAAACTGCGTAGCGAAAAATATGGACAAACGATACGACCCGGTAATATTCTCCAAGCTTCAGGGCTATGCCCACGCCGAGGACTGGCAGGGCATGAAGGCATATCTGGCCT
>CADAZW010000143.1 GCA_902792555.1 uncultured Bacteroidales bacterium
CGCCGGTCCTGCCAAGACGCCGGAAGGCTATCCTTGCGGTTCGATGGGTCCCACCACGGCCAACCGCATGGACCCCTACGTCGATGAGTTCCAGGCAAATGGCGCTTCCTTAGTGATGATTGCCAAGGGCAACCGCACGCAGCAAGTGACGGATGCTTGCAAGAAGCATGGCGGCTTCTACCTCGGCACCATTGGCGGCGTGGCAGCAGTTCTCTCGCAGAGCAGCATCAAGAGCATCGAGTGCGTAGAGTATCCCGAACTCGGCATGGAAGCCATCTGGAAGATTACCGTAGAGGACTTCCCCGCCTTCATCCTGGTCGATGACAAGGGCAATGACTTCTTCAAGCAACTGAAGCCTTGGACTCCCTGCAAGGGATAACGGGCGGTTGTTTCATCCTTTGCGAGAGGGTGTGTCATGGACGACACACCCTCTCGTCTATTTTCAAGAACCACAAAAAGAAGGGAGGCAAACCCGAATAACGAGCCGCCCCCCCGAATAATCCTATCCGACATAGGATTATCATAAAATCTTACCATGTAAATTGGGAGTAATGCTAAAAGTTTTTTACCCAAAAGGGAAATACCAGCAAATCTCGTAGAATAAAAACTGCGGGACAAGCCTTATTTCAAGCAACTCCCAAAACAATAAATCGGTGATTTTGACCATTTATTTGGATGCAAATATAAGATTTTATCCAATACGTTGTATATAAATTGTATATTATTTAATATTATTTAACACCAACTTGTTGTAAAGGTAACTACTCAGTCATGAGCCCATGACTTCTTAGGGGGTAGCAAGCGTACCTCCTAAGAAGTGATTCTTTCGATGAAGCTGCTGTCGGGATTGTCTTCAATGATCAGTTGGTAGAGAGTTCCAAACTTGGACTTCCCATTTCTCTTTGCTGTCTCAACAATGGAATGAAAACATGCATATTGGTCAGCTCCCGACTGTGTTCTGAACCCTCCGGATACTTTGGTCTTGACTTTCAGTATTCTGATGGCGCCTTCGCTGCTGTTGTTATGGTGGGGCACGCCCTCATGGTCGAGGAATGTGAAAAGATAGTCCTTGCACAGTATGATACCGTTCTGCAGTGTCTGGAACTCCTTTCCATAGTGGCCTACGTCCTCATCAAGGAGCCTGTCCATCCTTTCCTCGAAGGATTTCCTGACCTGCGTTCCGGGTACTCCGCCCTTGCTTTCATTCCATGTGTGTATGGCATCGCGCAGCAGTTTCTGCACCTGGCCTGCCCACTGCTGCTGCTTGTTGATGTCACAAAGGTACTGCAGGTTTCTGAGCAGGTGGGCAAGGCAGACCTGGTGGCCGCTGACCTCCAGCGTGAAGTAGGTGCTGTGACGGTCTGTATAGAGTATGAGCCTCTTCAGGTACGGCAGTATGCCATGTTCCTCCAATGCCTTGTGCCTTGATGCCGCGGGAGCGGTCAGCGAAGACGTAGCAATACTTCTCGCACTGCAGGCACCAGAACCAGCACAGCAGCTTATTGATGTACACGCCGGTTTCGTCCATGCCGGCTGCCTCTTCCTTGCCGATGTGCTCCAGCAGGGCCGTATAGACGGGCAGCAGCTTCTTGGCATTCCTCTCCAGTATGTTCTTCACCGTGCCCTCGGAGAAAGACTTCACGCAGAACACGTCGCGCATGGTTTCGGCTATCCTGTCAAACGTCACGGACTGCACGACGGAAAGGTATATCACCAGAGCCTGTAGCTTCGGGCCGTAGGCGGTCTTCTTGCCGCTTCCGCTTGGCAGTTTTGCATGTGCTTTCTTGTGGCAGTGCGGGCATATGGCGGTATAGCGCAGATGCTCCGTCACCTCCGGCTCGGCCAGAATGCCGGCGATGTCGATCACCTGAGTCGTCATCGTGCACACCTGCTCGGCATCCTCGGGAATGACGGCTCCGCAGTGGGGACATGTCCCCACCCGATGCTCCTCTTTCTTCGCTGGATTGGCTGTCTTGGCCAGTTCATGCCCGACATGCCCTTTCTGGCCGCCGCTTGGCCTGCCGGAAGGCTCACGCAGCGAGCGGGTGCGCAGAGCCGCCTGTCCGGCTATCGACTGCTGTGTGGGAGGAACGCTGGAGTTGGTGCTGTCTTTCTCAACCTTACTGCCACCGAGTTTCTCTATCTCAGCCATGAGCCGTGTCACTTCTGCCTTGAGGCTCTTGTTCTCCACTACAAGATGGGTGTTGTTACGGTTTAGACGGGAGACCTCGCTCTTACAGCTGGACAACTCGTCTTTCACATTGTCCAGTTCCTCGCGCAAGGCCTTTATTGCCTCGATGGCATCTGTCACTGTGGGATTCCTGTCTAAACTCATGCCGCAAAGTTACAGCTTTGCCGACATCTGCGAAAGTCCTTAAACATAGTTTAACAACTTGAAAATCAGTAAATTAACGTAATACGGGACATGTAATGGCGAGGCTGTACCCCCCTATGTCTTACCATCTTGGGATAGGTTGTTGGCGACTGTATGAGCCATACAACACGCTGACAATCAGTCTGTTGAGGCATATTGTAGCTATTCGGTGGCATCTTAGACCAGCTTCCAAACAGGTTCTCATTATGATTTTTTAACGGCATCGCCGTTTGCTTCATATATTGCTTAATGAGGCTATGATAATGACTGAGTAGTTACAGTTGTAGTAACTCATCAGCGAACACAAGTAGAGGGAGCCT
>CADAZW010000144.1 GCA_902792555.1 uncultured Bacteroidales bacterium
CTCCAGGGTGAGCTTATGCTTCTGGCACCATTCAAGGAGTTTGCTCTTGAAGTTCACCTCCTGACTGGCAACCTTGTCGATGTCTATGTGGCGATGCAGTATCTTTTCTATGATGAAGCGCTTGCAGCAGGCATACCCTCTGTCCAGATAGATAGCACCTATGAGCGCCTCGAATGCATTACCTGCCAGATAGCTGTTGTGCGTCTGGTTGTGGTCGTTACAGCGGATGAGCTTGTCGAGACCTATCTCTATTGCCAACTTGCCGAGCGATTCTCGCTGGACAATCTTGCTACGAGTGTTCGTCAGAAAGCCTTCACGCTTGCGTGGAAAATGATGGAAGACTATTTCACCCACTATGGCGTCCAGGACAGCATCGCCCAGGAACTCCAGGCGTTCATTGTTGAGCGGCGTCCCGCTCTTGGCATGGGCAAGCATAGACTTGTGCAATAGCGCTTCCTGATAGAGGCTGATGTCGTGTGGATAGAACCCCAGCATATTATGAAAGGCGCGATAAAGCTCCTTGTCCTTGCGGAAAGGCAACCTTATCGCGTCTATCAGGTTTCCCGCCTGTGTGAAACGAAGAACGGTCAACACAGTCTTACTCTGCGTATTTCTTGAAAATAGCGCAGGCATTATGTCCTCCGAAACCAAACGTGTTGCTCAGGGCAGCCCTGACTGTGCGCTTCTGCGCCTGGCCGAAGGTAAAGTTCAACTTGTAGTCAATCTCCGGGTCGTCGTCGCCCTCCTCATGGTTGATGGTCGGGGGGACAATATCCTGATTGACAGCCATCACGCTTGCCATTGCCTCTATGGCTCCCGCAGCACCGAGCAGGTGTCCGGTCATGGACTTTGTGCTGCTGATGTTTAGCTCATAGGCATGTTCTCCGAAGACGGCCTGGATAGCTTTGCATTCACTGATGTCACCGACATGCGTCGATGTACCATGAACATTGATGTAGTCGATGTCTTCGGGCTTAAGGCCAGCGTCGTCAAGAGCATTCTCCATGACAAGCTTGGCACCGAGGCCTTCAGGGTGCGATGCTGTGATGTGGTGTGCATCGGCACTCATGCCTGCACCGGCCATCTCAGCATATATCTTTGCCCCGCGAGCCTTGGCATGTTCCAATTCCTCAAGCACAAGAACCGCACTGCCCTCTGCCATGACGAAACCGTCGCGGCTGGCACTGAACGGGCGACTGGCCTTCTGAGGTTCATCGTTGCGGGTGCTCAAAGCGTGCAACGTAATGGCAGCCTCTGCACCACCACTGACGATGATGTCAGCCTTGCCCAAGCGAATGAGGTTGAAGGCATCAGCAAGTGCGTTGGTCGAGGAAGCGCAGGCACTGGAGGTGATGTAGTTAGGTCCATGGAACCCGTACTTTATGCTGATGTAGCCCGCACAGATGTCGGATATCATCTTGGGCACAAAGAAAGGGTTGAACTTGGGACCCAACGTCTCGCCTGTTCTGGCGTACGTCGTCACTTCTTCCTCGTAGGTTTTCATGCCGCCAATGCCAACGCCGAAGACAACGCCCACACGGTTCTTGTCGATTGCATCCAGGTCAAGGGCACTGTCTTCTACGGCCATGGTGGCAGCAGAGAGAGCAAACTGGCAATAGGGGTCCATCTTGCGGGCCTCCTTGCGATCGATGAACTGCTCGGGGTTGAAGTTTTTAACCTCGCAGGCGAACTGCGTCTTGAACTTAGAGGCATCGAAATGTGTGATAGGAGCTGCACCACTCACACCTGCAAGCATATTCTGCCACGTCTCAGCAGCAGTATTGCCTAAGGGAGTGACGGCACCGATGCCTGTCACAACAACTCTTTTCAGTTCCATGAAATTATAATTCATTGACCATTAAACATTGACCATTGAACATTACTCCTGACAAAAGTGTCCTTGGGCGTAGCCAAATGGTCAATGTTCAATGGTCAATGTTCAATGAAATCTTACTTGTTTGCTTTTGCTTCGATGAATGCGATGGCATCTGCAACGGTAGAGATCTTCTCTGCCTTGTCGTCGGGAATGGTAATCTCGAATGCCTTCTCGAACTCCATAATCAGCTCTACTGTATCCAGAGAGTCAGCACCAAGGTCATTAGTGAAAGATGCTTCAGGAGTAACGTCTGCTTCATCAACACCCAACTTATCAACAATAATCTCTTTTACTTTTGCTTCAATTTCTGACATAACTTATCAATTTACTATTTAACTATTTACGATTTCTTT
>CADAZW010000145.1 GCA_902792555.1 uncultured Bacteroidales bacterium
ACCTCAACAGGGAGGAGGACGGATTCATCTGGACTGCCGTGGAAACGGACGCTGAGGGCCAGTGGGCTTTCGTCAACAAGGAGAACGGCATGTATCTGGGCAAGCAGAACACCTCGCCCGTTGAACCTGACATCGTGTTCTCTGCAACGCCCGAAGCCTATACCGTAAGCGGCGAGGAGGGCATCTTCAGCTTCAAGCATGTGGCTACGGGCCAACTGGTCAATGCTCAGGGGTACGGCATCAGCCGCTTCGACAACAGCCTCAAGCTGGCCGAAGATGACATTCCCTCCGACATGGACACCAACGGCTCGCCCTCACGATGGAGGATGCTCAGGATTGGCGGCGGCAGCGAGCCGACTCCCACCTATACCATCAAGCCCGGCTACTACAACGTGGTGCTCGCCACCTCCGGCTCCGACAAGAAGCGCGCATGGGTGCAGAAGCAAACCGATGAGACGGCAGTGGCTGCCGGAGCCGACCTCGCCTACACAGGGCTGACTCCTGACCCGCGCATGGTGTTCAGGGTTGATGCCATAGAGGGCGAAGAGGGCAAGTACAGGAGACGGACTGATGCTCATGTCCGACACAGCCGTGGCTCAAGAGGTGGAGCTAGTGGCAGGCACACGCAACACCTTACTTATATATAATGAGACAACGGGTGACAACCGCATGTATGCCGCCGCGAGCGGCCATGTGGCTGCCGATGACAACTGGAATGCGCCCGACAGCACCGCTGCCATGTGGAAGCTGCAGAGCGTGAGCCAGGCCGACCTGGACGCCATTCCCCAGGTGAAGATGGAGCTGGCTGACATGCTCGCCTCCAACAACAATCCCAACTTCGCCGACTACAGCGAGCTTAGCGACGAACAGAAGGAAATGCTGAAGAAGGTATGGAACAAGGCCGACAGCGATGTGCAGAACGGCACCTACGAAATCATCTACCGCCAAGACATCGCCAACCTGGATGCTGCCCTCAGGGGCACATACCAAGAGCCCGTCTACAACAAATACCAGCAGGACACCCTGCGTGTGCTGAGCTACAACGTGCAGCACTGCGCCAAGGGATTGCAGAGGGTGGCTGACTCCATAAAGGCCCGCCACGCCGACGTGGTTGCCCTGCAGGAGCTTGACAGCGCCTGGGCACGCTCCAACTACAAATATCAGGTCAAGGAGCTGGCAGAGGCAACAGGCATGTACGGCATATTCTGCAGTGCACTCGAAGGCTATGGCATCGGCATTCTCAGCAATCAGATTCCGCTGTCTATTAAGGTGGTGGCTCTAACCCCGGATTTCGAGCCGCGCCGCATGCTGGTGGCTGAGTTCGACAACTATGTCTTCGCCAGCCTGCACGTAGGCCTGTCTGCCAATGCCCGCCGCGGCACCGGCCCCATCATCAAGGCGGAGGCTGAGAACTGGGTAGAGTTGGGCAAGCCTCTCATCATTGCCGGCGACTTCAACGATGACGGCACCGATGGCGAAATGGAAGGTGCACGCGGTGTACTGACCAAATATCTGCAGGAGAACGGCTTCACCTATCACTCCGACCTCAAGACTCCCACATGGAGCGACGGCATCTATGTCATCGACAACATCATCAGCTACGACCCCATAGGTGGAGTGGAGACCATCAGCTACGAACCTCCGACCACATGCCAATAATCGGCGAGTTGCTCGTGGGCTTCGAGGATCCTGATGGCGTTAAGCCGGAGAGCGCTGTGGTCAGTGACCCCGGTAGTTCCAGGGTGTATAACCTCAACGGCACTCAGGTGGCAGAGTCGGCTGACGGCATCGCATCCCTGCCTGGAGGCATCTACATCTTTGACGGCAAGAAGATGAAGAAGTAAAAAAACTCCCGATTGCTACCTGATAAATCCTAACTTTTTATTACCTTTGCCGACGAAAACAGAAAATAACGGTAGAACGTTTCGCCTGAGCCGCAGATATACAGGAAGCATGCTTCATGCTACGGTGAAGAGAAGCGTGGTTGCAAATAAACCAACGTGAAGATAAAGGATGTCATTGCGACCCTTGAAGTATTCGCGCCTCTGCCCTTGCAGGAAGAGTACGATAATGCCGGCCTGCAGGTGGGTGTGACAGAAGCGGAGATTTCAGGGGTCGTATTGTGTTTGGACGTGACGGAAGAGGTATTGGCCGAAGCCGTGGAGAAAGGCTGCAACATGGTTGTGGCCCATCACCCGCTGCTCTTCCGCCCGCTGCGAAGGCTGGGTGACTCATCGCAGGTGGAGCGCTGCGTGCGCTTCGCCGTGATGCACGGCATAACCATATATGCAGCCCACACCAACCTCGACAACAGCCAGGGGGGCGTCAACTATGAGATTGCCTCCAGGCTGGAGCTGCAAGACACCGCTTTCTTGCTCGACGGCAATCAAGGCGGTGGCAGCGGCATCATCGGCAACCTGCCCCACCCTATGACGGCAACGGATTTCGTGGCTAGAGTCAAGGATGTGTTCTCTGTGGAGTGTGCAATGTGCAATGCCCTATTGGAGCGGCCGGTCAGCAGAGTGGCTGTTTGCGGCGGTGCAGGAGATTTTCTCCTGTCGGAGGCTGTGCGCCAGGGAGCAGAC